>CADBNG010000058.1 GCA_902795985.1 uncultured Lachnospiraceae bacterium | reverse complement strand
GGCGCTGCCTGGCCCTGCATCCTCTGGGGCGTCCTCTGGGGAGTCTGGCTGGTGCTGGAAAAATTCGTTTTCCGCCCGAAGGAGAGACCGGCTGTCTTTGGCAGGGTCTACCGGATTTTTACGGTCCTGGCTGCCATGTGCCTGTTCTCCTGCCTGAAGCTGGATTCCTTCTCCCTTCTGAGCGCTGTCTGGGGAAGGATCTTCACTCCTGCGGCCTGGGCGGCAGCCTCCGGCCAGCTTTTGATGATCCGGCTGTGGCTGCATGAAGAATGGGTGTTCATTCTGGCCGCGGTGCTTCTTTCTTCCCCGCTTCCGGCTCGGATCCGGGGATGGATGGAGAAAACGCCGGAAAAAGCGGCCCTGCTGCGTCCGGTGGGCCGGCTGATCCTGCTGGCGGGAGCCGGTGTGTGTGTTTCTGTTATTGTCGGAAACGGATATAATCCGTTTCTGTATTTTCAGTTCTGATACGGTTTTGGCGACAGGGAAGCGTCCCGGTGTCGCCATTTTGGATACTGTTCCGGCGACAGGGAAGCGTCCCGGTGTCGCCGGAAGGAGGTTGTCGGTGTGAAGAAAAAGTCGGTCCGGATCCTGAATATCGTCTGCACGGCAGGCTGCGTTTTTTTCCTGGCAGCGTCTCTTGCCCTGGGAGGAATTGCGGCAGCCGTCAGACCGTGGGAGCTGAAGGAGGCTGCCTGGGATCCGGAGGAACGGGAGGAGGTCCTGGATAAGTCATTGATCGAAAAATCCCGGCTGATCCTGGCGCCATACCATATGGCGAACCGTTTCCTGGATCGCCGTTATTTTCCCGAAAACGGGATTTATATTCATCCGAACGGCTTTATTATCCAGGAAAGCGCACCCCACTCGACGGAAAATGCAGCGGATAATGTAGAGAAACTGTATACATACTGCAAAGAGAGCGGCCGGGAGTTCCTTTACGCGATCCTTCCGGGAAAGCCCCGGTCCGATGAAGATCTCCAAAGCCAGGGGCTCAGCTGCTTCCGGAACTTTACAGCCGATAAAATGCGGGACGAATTCCGGAAAAGGGGTATCCCCCTGCTGGATGTGCGGGAGTTTTTCCGGGATGATTTTTACAGCATGTTTTACCGGATGGATCATCACTGGACAGCGGATGCCGGCCTTCGGGCGGCAGGAGAGATCCTGAAGGCCCTGAACCGGGAGTACGGGAGCCGTTATGATACGCAGCGGCTGGATCCTTCCCGCTTTGAACGCACCGTCCTTCCGGATTTCTGGGTGGGGGAACAGGGACGGAAGGTTCAGGGAGATCTCGCGGACCGGGACGACCTTGTGCTTCTGACGCCGCTGGATCCTGTGCGGCTGAAGTATCATGATATGGAGACGGATAAGGAAAAAGAAGGCGGCTTCGAAATTCTGACCCGTCCGGAGCTTCTGGAGCGGTATAATACTAACATTACTCCTTATTACTATTATATGTCCGACCTGAAGCTTCTTGAAATCGACAACGCGGACGTGGAGGAAGGGCAGATCCTGATGATCTATGATTCCTTCTCGAATGTTGTACTGCCGTTTATGAGTCTTGCCGTGGGGCATATAACGGCCTGGGATATGCGGAACAGTACAAAGGTTTATGAATATCTGGAAGAGCATCCGGAGATCCGGACCGTTGTGATCGCCTATACCATCAGCTTTATGCCCACTTCCCAGATGAATGATTTTCAGTGAGGAGGCCTCGT
Organism: uncultured Lachnospiraceae bacterium; assembly: GCA_902795985.1. The sequence goes on along the minus strand of CADBNG010000058.1, from coordinate 5,668 downwards.
TGAAGACAGTTCGCAGGTTTATTGGAATAATCGGTATCGGGGCCCTGGCAGCAGGGCTCCTGCTTCTGCCGGCCTGCGGAAAGCCGGCGCCGCGGACGATGGAGTATCTGGACCGGGGAACGGTGGCCGTTTCGGTACCGGAAGGAGTGTATCTTTCCTGGCGGCTGCTGGGGACGGAAAAGTTCGACACGGCGTTTTCCGTTTATCGAAACGGGGAAAAGATCGCGGAGGTGGCGGACAGCACGAATTACTGTGATGAAGACGGAAGCCCGCAGGATCTTTATTCCGTGCTTGCCGAAGGGCAGACAGAATCCGGAAGCAGGACGGTTTCCGTCTGGAAAGACAGGGCGCTTTCCATCCCGGTCGAAGCGCCGGAGGGCGGCGTCGGGCCGGACGGAGAGGCATACGGCTATACCGCGAACGACGCGGCCTGCGCGGATCTGGACGGGGACGGTGAATATGAAATCATCCTGAAATGGGATCCCTCCAACTCCTTTGACAGCGGTGAGGAGGGGCGGATTTCCGGTAATGTGTTCATCGATGCCTATAAACTGAGCGGTGAACGGCTCTGGCGCATGGACCTGGGGATCAATATCCCGGCCGGCGCGCATTTTACCCAGATCGCCGCCTTTGATTTCGACCAGGACGGAAAGGCGGAACTGGCCTTCAAGACCGCGCCGGGGACGAAGGACGGCACCGGACGGTATGTGGCGGAGGCGTCGCTGGAGGAAGCCATCCGGAACGCGGACAACACGGAAGACCTGCGGCATAAGGAGGACGGGGGAGAGTCCTTTGGCCGGGCCCTTTCCGGAGATGAGTATTATACGGTTTTTCAGGGAGACACCGGCGCGGCGCTGGATACGGTTTATTATCCGCATCCCCGGGGAACGGTGGAAGAATGGGGCGACGACCGGGGCAACCGTTCGGAACGGTACCTGGCGGCGGTCGCGTTTCTCGACGGAGAGCATCCCTGCGCGGTCACCTGGCGCGGATATTACGGAAAAACGACAGCGGCTGCGTACCGGCTGATCGATAAACGGCTGGTGCTGGAAGCGGAATTTGATTCCTCGGAAGCCGGAACGGAGTATGAAGGCCAGGGCAATCACAGCCTTTCGGCGGCGGACGTGGATTCGGACGGAAAGGATGAGATCCTGTGCGGGTCGCTGGCGCTGGACGACGATTTTTCGGTGCTGTGGTGCTCCGGGAGGGGGCACGGCGACGCCCAGCATCTGGCGGATTATGACCCGAAAAATCCCGGGATGGAATACTTCAGCGTCCATGAATCCGAGCCTTTTGGTATGACGCTTTATAATGCAAAGAACGGGAAGGAACTGTTTCATCAGGATGGAACGGAAGATACTTATCGCGGAATGATGGCCCATACCGGCTATACGGACGGCTATTTTGAGATGTGGGGCGCCGGGGAGTTCGCTTCCTATGGAAAAACCCGGATCGAGGCGGCGGATTTCACGCCGGATTCGCAGAACTTCCGGATTTTCTGGGACGGGGACCTTCTTGACGATCTTCTGGACGGGGTTTCCGAGGAAGGGGAATGCCCGGTACGGATCAGCAACCGGGACGGCCTGATCGAAATCCTTCCGGACGGCCTGACGAACAACGGGACGAAGAACAACGTCTGCCTCTGCGCCGACCTGTTCGGAGACTGGCGGGAAGAGATCGTGGTTCGGTCTGATGACGGCAGGTCACTCCTGATTTATACGACGGTGATTCCGACGGAGCACAGGCTGGTTACCCTGATGCACGACAGTGCCTACCGGCTGCAGGCGGCTTTGCAGAATGTCGGTTATAATCAGTCGGCCCATCTGGGCTATTATGTCAGCGATAAGCCGGATAAAAGGGATCGGAGGGAGACGGCATGCCGGGTACGGACCGTGCCGCCGTCCGGTTAAAATCGGGGGACATTTTTTTCTGCCGTCTTTCTGCCGGAACGGTTTCCGGAGAAAATGCCTGAAAGCATGAAATCGGGAAACGAATTTTTTTCTGTTTTTCGACAGAATTCCCTTGACAATATACCCCGAGGGGGTATATTTTTATAAAAGAAACGGATACCCCCTGGGGGTATTGCCAAATGCTTTTGAAGAAATAAAGAGGAATCATGATGAACGAATTATCCTGTCCGCACTGCGGCGAACGAAAAAAGCACCGGTCCGAAGAGGAGAAAAAAGCTCTTCTGAACCGCCTGAAAAAGGCGGAGGGGCAGATCCGCGGGATCGAAAAAATGGTGGAAAACGATGCCTACTGCCCGGAAATCCTCATCCAGGTCCAGGCAGTGACCAGCGCCCTGAACAGCTTTAATAAGGAACTGATGGCCTGTCATATGCGCAGCTGTGTGGCGGAGGATATCCGCAGCGGCGATGAGGAGGCTATCGGTGAGTTTGTAAAACTGATGCAGAAACTGATGAAATAAAGGAGCAGCCTTTCGTATGGAACAGTACATTGTAACCGGCATGAGCTGCGCGGCCTGTCAGGCCCGCGTTGAGAAAGCGGTGGCGAAAGTCCCCGGAGTGACTTCCGTATCCGTCAGCCTTCTGACCAATTCCATGGGCGTGGAAGGCACGGCAAAGGCGGAGGATATCATTCAGGCGGTGGAGCAGGCCGGATACGGCGCCGGTCCGAAAGAAACGGCAAAAGAGGCGGGCCGGGAGCCTTTTTCCTTTGCCGCCGAAGAAGAAGCTCTGAAGGATCGGGAGACCCCGAAACTGAAAAAAAGGCTGATTTTTTCCGTTGTTTTTCTGGCGGTGCTGATGTACATGAGCATGGGCCATAACATGCTGAACTGGCCCGTGCCGCCGTTTTTGAATCACAACCATCTCGGCCTTGCGCTGAGCCAGATGATCCTGGCCGCGGTGGTGATGATTATTAACGGGAAATTCTTTACCAGCGGCTTCGGTTCCCTCCGGCACGGGGCCCCGAACATGGACACGCTGGTGGCGCTGGGCTCTTCGGTTTCCTTCGGCTGGAGCGTTTATGTTCTTTATAAAATGACCGTGATGGTTACAGCCGGCGCGGACAATATGTCGCTGATGGAGCTGTACCACAACGAACTGTATTTTGAATCCGCAGCCATGATCCCTGCCCTGATTACCGTGGGCAAGCTGCTGGAAGCCCTTTCAAAAGGCCGGACCACCAATGCCTTAAAGAGTCTGATGAAGCTGGCGCCGAAAACGGCGGTCCTTCTGCGGGACGGCGCGGAAACGGAAGTTCCGATCGGTGAAGTGCGGACCGACGATCTGTTTGTGGTGCGGCCGGGCGAGAGCATTCCCGTGGACGGCGTGATTCTGGAAGGGGAAAGCGCGGTCAATGAATCGGCGCTGACCGGTGAGTCCATTCCCGTGGATAAAACCCCGGGAGACAGGGTCAGCGCGGCGACGATCAACCAGTCCGGTTTCCTGAAATGCCGGGCGACACGGGTGGGCGAGGACACGACACTGGCGCAGATCGTCCGGATGGTCTCGGACGCGGCGGCGACGAAAGCCCCGATCGCGCGGATTGCGGACAGGGTTTCCGGCGTTTTCGTTCCGGCGGTGATCGGTATCGCCGCAGTGGTGATTATCGGCTGGCTGCTGGCGGGAGAATCGGTCAGCTTTGCCCTGGCAAGAGGCATTTCGGTGCTGGTCATTTCCTGCCCCTGCGCCTTGGGGCTGGCCACGCCGGTGGCGATCATGGTCGGCAACGGCATCGGCGCGAAAAACGGCATCCTTTTCAAAACCAGCGAGGCGCTGGAGACTGCCGGCCGTACGCAGATCGTGGTTCTGGACAAGACCGGGACCATTACTTCCGGTGAACCGCAGGTTACGGATCTGCTTCCGGCGGAAGACGTTTCCAAAGAAGACCTCTTTGCCGCGGCTCTTTCCCTGGAACAGAAGAGCGAGCATCCTCTGGCAAAGGCGATTGTGGAGGAAGGTCAGAAAAAGGGAATTCTTCCGGACGAAGTTACGGCGTTTAAGGCGCTGCCGGGCAGCGGGCTGGAGGCGGAACGAAAGGGAAAGCTTCTGCACGGAGGAAACGAGAAATTTATCCGTACCTGCGCTGAAGTGCCGGAAGAACTGCTGCTTGTTTCCCGGGAGCTGGCGGCGTCGGGCAAAACGCCCCTTTTCTTTGAAGAAGACGGCCGGCTTCTGGGCATCATAGCGGTGGCGGACACCATCAAGGCCGATTCCGCAGAGGCGATCCGCCAGCTCCACAACCAGGGAATGAAGGTTGTTATGCTGACCGGCGACAACGAGCGCACTGCCGCTGCGGTCGGAAAACAGGCCGGCGTGGACGAGTGGATTGCGGACGTTCTGCCCGACGGAAAGGAAGCGGTAATTAAAAAGCTGCAGGAGCATGGGCGGGTTGCCATGGTCGGCGACGGCATCAACGATGCCCCGGCCCTTACCCGGGCGGACACCGGCATTGCCATCGGCGCCGGAACGGACGTGGCCATCGACAGCGCGGATATCGTCCTGATGAACAGCACCCTGTCGGACGTGGCGGCAGCGGTCCGCTTAAGCCGTCAGACCCTGAAAAACATTCATGAGAACCTTTTCTGGGCGTTCTTCTATAACGCGGTCTGCATTCCGCTGGCAGCGGGTCTGTTCGCCTGGAAGATGAATCCCATGATCGGCGCGGCGGCCATGAGCCTTTCCAGCTTCACCGTCTGCATGAACGCCCTGCGCCTGAACCTTTTCAAACTCCATGACACATCGCGGGACCGTCCGAAAAAGGACAGCCTTTCCGGCGCGGCGCCGCTGATGAATAAAGAAGAAAAAGAAACGGAAAACCGGAACGAAGAAAGGAAATCGGACATGGAAAAAACAGTTAAAATCGAAGGAATGATGTGCCAGCACTGCTCCGCCACCGTAAAAAAGGCTCTGGAAGCGCTTCCCTTTGTACAGGAAGCCGCCGTCAGCCATGAAACCGGCGAAGCCGTCCTGACCCTTTCGGGAGACTATGACGAGGCAGCCGTAAAGCAGGCGGTCGAAGCCAAAGACTACACGTTCGTCGGCTGAGCCGAAGGGGACAGTCCCTTTCGTCCCCCTGCTCCGTCCCTCCCGGAACCGGAGCCGAAGGGGACAGTCCCTTTCGCCCCCCTGCTCCGTCCCCTTTCATCCCCTCTGCTTAATCAATAAGAGGAAAGAACATGCTTGCAAACGAGATTTACCGTTCCTACGGAACCGACTTCAAAAACATGACCAAACGCCTCCTGGCCGCGGCGGACCTGGCGGGGGAAATCCCGTCGAAGAATGCGCGCATCGGCCTGAAGCCGAATCTGGTTACGCCGACGCCGGCATCCTATGGGGCAACGACTCATCCGGAGGTAACAGCCGGCATTATCGAATATCTTCAGGAAAATGGTTTTGCAGATATTACCATCGCCGAAGGCGCCTGGGTCGGAGATAAAACCACCGAAGCAATGGATATCTGCGGTTATAACGCCCTGGCGGAAAAGTACGGCGTGAAAATGATCGACACCAAAGCCGACGGGGTGAAAAAAACCGACGCGGCGGGAATGCCGCTGAACATCTGCGCCTGTGCGGAAACGTTTGATTTCCTGATCAATATCCCGGTGCTCAAAGGCCACTGCCAGACCCGGGTGACCTGCGCGCTGAAGAATATGAAGGGACTGATCCCCGACAGCGAAAAAAGACGGTTTCATACGATGGGG
>CADBNG010000057.1 GCA_902795985.1 uncultured Lachnospiraceae bacterium | reverse complement strand
CCCACAATCGTTACCGCCAGGAAGACCCAGTCCAATGCGCGCACCCTCTCGGGCATGTATTCGCTGCGTTTTCCTTTCGCGGAAAAGCCGCGGGATTCCATGGCGATGGACAGTTCCTCCGACCAGCGGGTGGATTTTACCAGGAGCGTGATGATCAGCGCCGGCGACCAGGGCCGCACCGCGATTCCCCGGGCGCGGAAGGCGATCCGGGTTCTTTTGTACTCCAGCAGCATCTGGGGAAGCAGTCCCCAGGCGGCAAGAATGCCGTAAGCAAAAACCTGCGGAACATGAAGCTGTTTATGGAAGGAACGGATCATCCGGATCCGGTCCGTGGTCAGGGCAAACAAAAGCCCGATCCCGGCATAGACCAGCACGCGGCTGGAAAAAATCAGGCCGTTCCAGATCCGGCTGTCGCCGATATGCAGCGTCGCGGTATTGACGACGGAGAGGGTATCCGCCCGCGTGAAGCGCAGGCCAGTGAAAAACATGCCGACGGCCAGGATCAATATCGGGATCATGGGAATTAGAAATGTGAGCGGCTTTGCCCCGGAGGTCAGGATCAGAACCACGGAAACCCCGAACAGGATGAGGTTCAGCACCGGATGATGGACGAACGCGGCCGCGAAAGTCACCGCGATCAGCCCGATCAGCTTACAGGTCGGATTGATCTGCCGCATAAAGCGTCCCCTCCTTTAACTCCAGAATTTCGTCGGCATAGGCTTTGGCCGCTTCCCGGTCATGGGTTGAAAAGATCAGCGCGATCCGGTGCTCCCGCGCCTGCCGGCAGAGGGATTCCATGATCGCCACCGTATTGTTCCGGTCCTGCGCATAGGTGGGCTCGTCGCAGACCAGCACTTCGCAATTGTAGGCCATCAGCGCTGCAACGCCCAGACGCCTCTGCTGCCCCTGGCTCAGGGTGTACGGAGAGACGCTGCGGTATTTCCAGAGCCGGATGCTGCGGAGGATCTGCTCGCCCCTTTCGTCCGCATCCGCGTCTTTTCGGAAAGCCGCCTGCACTTCCTGCCGGACCGTTCCGCCGATGAACTGATCCTGTGGGCTCTGGGTCACAAAGCCGATTTTTCCGACCGCCTTTTTCCGCGCTTTTTTCAATTCCTGCCCCTGCAGGTATATATGGCCCGTGTACGGATACAATCCGGAAAGCGCGCCGAAAAGGCTGCTTTTTCCGCTGCCGCTGGCGCCGACAACGGCATAGATCCTTCCCCTGCGGAAAGCCGCGCAGACTCCGGTCAGGATCGGGCGTCCCTCGTGGGAAAGGCCCATCTGATCCAGCTGCAGCACGGGTTCTTCCGGTTCGTTTTCCTCTTTCTCATACGGAAGCTGCAGCGGCGGATATCCCTCTCCCGGCGGCAGAACGCCGGCGTTTTTCAGGACTTCCGAATCAGGGGAATGCCCATCCAGCGGATCCGAAAGCCGTCCGTCTTCCATAATGTAAATCCGGTCCGCCATCCCTGTCCATCGGTCCAGACGGTGCTCCACAGCAAGGATTCCAACGCCCTGTTCGTCATGCAGGATCTGCAGACGGCTGCGGATTTCCTCCGCGGAAGCGGCATCGATATTGGCAAACGGTTCGTCCAGAAGCAGCCATTTCGGCCGCAGGGCATAAACGCACGCCAGCGCAACCCGCTGCTTTTCCCCTCCGGAAAGAGTGTGGAGCCTGCGCTCTTCATAACCGGACAGGCCGCAGAATTCCAGCGCTTCCGCAATCCGTTCTTCAAAGCGCTCCGGATCGGTGCGGACGTTTTCCAGACAGAATATCAGCTCGTTGCGCACGGTATCCATACAGAACTGGAGGTCGGGGTTCTGAAACATCATCCCGACCAGCGCGCTGCGCTCTGCCGCGTCCGGGACCTCCGCGCCTGCCCCGGCAAAGGCCATTCCTTCCACTTCGATCTCACCGGAGCGCAGAATGCCCGCGTTATGCGGATAAAGCCCCGCGATCAGATACAGCAGCGTGGATTTCCCGGAGCCGGAGGCCCCGGTGAGAATGGTGACTTCCTGTTCGGAAAACTCCGCAAAAAGGGCGGAAAGCACCGGCTTTCCGTCCTCATAATAAGCAAATTCCAGATCCTTTACGCGGATGCTCATTGCGGCAGATACTCGTTGGTATATTCCTTTTCCTTCCGTCCGGTAATTACGCCGCACTCCAGGATAAAGTCCGCCATGCGGTCCCATCGCTCCGGACGGATCGTTCCCCAATGTCCTTTTTCGTCCAGGAAAATCGGCGCCAGATGCTTCTGGCTCTCCCGAAGCAGATGCTCGGTCGCGTTTGCCGGCATGAATTCCTTTACTTCCAGAACTGTCTCTTCCGGATGCGCCGCCACTTCCTGATAAGCCTCATCGATCAGCCGCAGGAATGTACGGACGGCTTCCGGACGCTCCCGGAGGACTTCATGGGTCGCCGCCATTGCCGGAGCACAGAAGTCAAAAATCGGATCGATATCTCCCAGATTGAAATAATTGATTTCTTTTCCGGCTTCCAGCAGCTCGTAATTTTCCCAGTTTTCATAAACCCAGGTGGCGTCGGCTTCCTTTCCGAGGGTACCGACAATATCCCCCACGTCTTTTTCCACCAGAATAACCTTGCTGTAATCTCCGCCGTCCGCTTCCACAATGCGGCCGATGGCTTTATGATACCAGGCCGGCGACCAGTGGGTCAGCCGCTTGCCCATCAGTTCCCGCGGACGGGTGATCCCCGCTTCTTTTAAGGATACAATGCCCGAATCACATTTCTGCGTATAGGTTGCCACGCAGGTCAGTCCTATGCCGCGCTCCATGCAGTCGAGCATGGAAATTTCCGGCCCGCAGATCAGGTCCGCGCCGTGAAGCTCCATCGACCCGTGCACCTTGCCTTCAATTTCCACGTCCAGTCCTTCTTTTTCAAACCAGCCCCGCTTTTTCGCCAGCAGGATTCCGGTATGGTTGGTGTTCGGGAACCAGTCCAGTACGATTTTGAGATGCTGTTTCATTCGTCTTCCTCCTCTTCGATTCTGCTGCCGCGGACAGCCGCTCCGATGGCATAATTGCGCATGACGCCGGTCTTCGCCAGACCGTCACCGATCAGCCGGCACAGGATCGCCGCGAAAACGACCGCGCTGGCGGAACGGATCACCAGATGACCCACATGCATCATCGGTGAAAGCATGTAATACTGCAGATAATAAAGTTCATAAATATAGATAAAGCAGCCGGACAGGATGCCCGCCAGGGACATGGACGCCAGGTTCCATTTCCGGTAGCGGAACGCGGCAAAACCGGCTTCCGT
>CADBNG010000056.1 GCA_902795985.1 uncultured Lachnospiraceae bacterium | reverse complement strand
TCGCGGCAAGAGCCCCCAGGGACTCCAGCTGGTTGTAATCTTTGTTCATCCGCAGCAGCGCCGCGGCGTTTTCCACGCATTTTTCAAAAATCGTCCGGTAGCGGCGGTCTTCCTGCGCCACCCAGATCATCCCGGTCTGGAACGGAAGAAACTCTCCGGTATAGCAGTCCGCCGCTTCAAGATACAGGCGCAGCCGGACGTCGGTGTCCTTTTCATCCTCCGCCTCGTTGTACAGACGCTCGAATTCCTTCGCGTCCTCAATGACGGGGATCTCCTCCGTCCAGTAATAATGCCCGTCCCGGTTCTGGATATAGGAAACCTTCGGCAGGCCTTCCTTTTCCAGCTTCTTTTTCGTATTATACAGAATCGTCCGGATGCCGTGAGCGATATCGTCCACCTCACGGTCCTCAAACAGGATGGTCTCCAGCTCGGCGCGCCGCAGGCCTTCGTTCCCGCTGTGGATCACCGCTTCGAGAAGGCGGGTAATCTGGGAATCCCGTTCTTTCGGGCCGGCAGCAATCCGCTGACCGTTCCAGGTCATGGAAAAGCCGCCAAATGTTGTCACATAAAGGGTGCCGTCTGTTTTTGCCTTAACCCCGGCCATTCTCTCTCCTTTCCGGACCCGAAGATCCTGATGGCCTCATTCTACCGGAAACGCTGTCAAGCCATGCGTCACAGGTCCGGCAGATCCTGCCCGTTCAATATATTTCGCAGCCGTTTCTTCCGGCTTCCTTCACCCGGTACAGGGCGGTATCCGCGTCCTTGAAAATATCCTCCTGGGGATTCTGGCGGTCCCCGAAGGCGACGCCGACGCTTAAGGAAACGGCGGGAAGGTCATCCTGCGGCATCTGCAGCTGTTCGTTGATCTTTGCGATCTTATTCCGGACCAGCCGGCGCATGGTGCTGTCGGCACGTGTCATGATAACCACGAACTCGTCCCCGCCGATCCGGCAGACCATATCGACCGAACGGAAGCTCTGCTTCAGGAGATCCGCAACCCGTTTCAGGATCCGGTCCCCGACCGCATGCCCGTAGGTGTCGTTCACCTGTTTGAAATAGTCTACGTCCACGATGATCAGCGCAATGTGGCTTTCATCCACATCCTCCATCATCATATCGTACGCACCCCGGTTCAGCAGGCCGGTCAGCGCGTCATGGGAGGCTTCGTGGCTCAGCTGTTCCCTTACTTCCATGTTTTCCTGCAGGATGGCATTGTAGGTCCGGGTAACGAAGCGCAGTTCCTCCGCGCCGGTGGGCGCTACGGTTTTCTGCGAACGCATCAGTTCCAGCATTTTGAGAAGCGGTTTGCGCACCTGGGTGCTGACGAACAGAATCAGGGCTATGACACCGGCCATGAGCAGGATCGTCAGAAACGTCTGGAAGTTCAGCAGGCGGCTCAGCCGGTTCGATGCCTCATCCAGCTCCGTAGCGGATGCAAGGATCAGTTCCTCCGTACACAGTCCGACGTTCTCCGTGATCTGCTGCTTGAAATCCATGTAATGATCATCAAAGACCAGCATCTGTGCCATCCGGTCCTTTTCCTCATCCGAAAGTCCGGAGATATCCTCCTCTGTCCGGACTTCCAGAAGCTCCTGCGGAATCTCCGAACGGTCATAATCCCCGGCCTCCAGCTTAATGCTCATGGCCCGGTATTCCGTATCCACCAGTTCGTCCGACAGCTCCAGGGCCCGGTTCAGGTGTTTCTGCGCTTCCGGATGGGTATCGCCCAGAAGACTCGCCAGATCCGCCACCGCCTGGCTCCGGCTTTTTGTAACATGGATTTCCTCAAAATAATCCTGCAGATATTCGGTATCGCCGGTCACGACAAAACTGCGCACCCGGTTGGTCAGGACATCCGACCCCTGCTGCAGCGCCGCGGCAACGGACTGCGCCTCGATATAACGGTTGCTGGCCTGCCCCATTTTCTGGTACCCGCGGGTCACCAGCATATCCGTAACAAGCATGGATACCACAATGATGACGGAAAGCACGGCAAGCCAGGCACTGGTCTTCTGAAGAGACAGGCCTTTCTTTTCCGGCTGTTCCGCCGGCGCGGCAGCCGGTTCTTTCAAAGCATCAAGGTTCTCCGGCAGCTTTTCCTCTTCGGATTCTTCCGCCGTTCCTTCTTCCTCCTCGTGGGAATCCGGCTCCGTTTTTCCCCTGTCCAGCCGTTCGGCTTCGATCTTTTCAAGGATAAACCGGTCAAATTCTTCCGCCGGCACCGGCCTGGAAAAATAATATCCCTGGACAATATCGCAGCCCATGGTTTTCAGCCGCTTCAGCTGCTCTTCCGTCTCCACGCCTTCGGCGATAACCGGAACGGAAAGGAAATCGGCAATATCCAGAATGACTTCCACCATTCTCGTGTTGCCTTCTTCACGGAACGCTTCGCGGATAAAATGCATATCCAGCTTCAGGGCGTCAAGCGGCAGCGTGGAAATCATATTCAGGGAAGAATACCCGGTTCCGAAATCATCCATCTCGATCTGGAAACCGATTTTGCGAAGACGGGTGACCATCTCGACAATCTGCCGGGTATCCTGCGTATAGGCGGATTCCGTTACCTCCAGGAGCAGGTCGCTGTAGGAAAGCCCGTTATCCCGGATCCGCTTCTGGAACCGGCTGATCAGCTCCGGATCGTACATGTCGACCCGGGAAACGTTGACCGATACGGGCAGTTTCTCTCCGAGACGGTCTTCCCAGTCCCGGATCTGGCGGCAGGTTTCGTCCCAGACATAATGATCCAGTTCCTGAATCAGGCCATTTTTCTCGAACAGCGGGATGAAGATACCCGGGCTGATCATACCGAGCTTCGGATGCTGCCACCTTACCAGGGCTTCCGCGCTGGTCAGCCGGGGGGACGTCCCCCGGATATCGTACTTCGGCTGATAATAGACCACGAACTGGCCTTCCCGGATCGCGGTCGGAAAGTCCTCAATCAGCTGCTCTTCCATCAGTTCCCGGTCGTGAAGGCTCTGGTCATACATCCCGATGGTTTTGGCAAAACTTCCCTGAACGGAGTCCGCCGCCATCTTCGCGTGGTCGAACCGCCGCTCCACATCCATTGTCTTGTCCGCGAAGGCATAAACGCCCATCCGCAGGCGGATCCGGTTGTCGGAAACGTCCTCGTCGGTGATTCCAAGAGACGCGTTCTCCAGGATCTCCCGGTAATCCTCCCGATGGGGGCAGTACACCATAAAAGTATCCGCTTCCCGCCGGCAGACGATTCCGCCTTCGTCCGCGATCATTTCCCGGACCTTCTGACCGATCCGGCGCAGCACTTCATCGCCGTAGGCCTTGCCGTAACGCTCATTGATCATGTGGAAATGATTGATGTCCAGCACGATCGCGTCCATCGGAGTCTCTCTGTGAAACTGGTCGTACTGCTCGGCATAGCGGTAAAAATACTCTTTATTGTACAGCCCGGTCAGCGGATCCCGCTCCGTCGACTGGATAATGTCCCGGTCTTCGGAAAGTTCGATCGTCCGAAGAACACGGGCGAGGATGACGTCCACCGCCGGATAAGGCTTCGGAATGAAATCGCTGGCGCCCAGCTTCAGGCATTCCACTTCCGCTTCCTGGTCCGCCGTCAGGACGATAATGGGGATGCGCGCCAGGTCCGGCTCCGTTCGTACGGCTTTCAGGACTTCGATGCCGGACAGGACCGGCATCAGCAGGTCCAGCAGGACCAGGGAAAGAGTTTCCCGGTTGTCCCGGATCTTCTCCAGCGCTTCCGCCCCGTCCGCGGCGCAGAGCACTTCATAATCAGATTGCAGGCAGGCGCTCAGTATTTCCCGGTTGATGATCTCGTCATCAACAATCAGGATACGGCGCTTTCCGTTTACGGAATGAAATTTTTCATGACTTTT
>CADBNG010000055.1 GCA_902795985.1 uncultured Lachnospiraceae bacterium | reverse complement strand
GTCTCAAACAGCTGGTTTATAAAGCCCTCGTCGAATATACGGGACGTTCGCTTCCCTGGGGATCGCTTACCGGCATCCGGCCGGTCCGGATTCCCCTTACGCTTCTGGAACAGGGAATGCGGAACGTGGACATCGCGAAGGAGCTGAGGGAAACCTATTTCATCAGCCCGAAAAAAGCGGCGCTGGCCATCGCGATCGCCAACCGGGAACGGGATATCCTGAGCCGGCTGGATTTAAAGGACGGTTACTGCCTGTATGTGGGCATTCCGTTCTGCCCGTCGATCTGCCTGTACTGCAGCTTCGGGTCCCATCCGCTGGAACGTTATCAGACCATGGTTCAGCCGTATATGGAAGCGCTGTATAAGGAGCTTGCCTGCATTGCGCGGCGGATGGAAGGGAAAAAGCTCACCGCGGTTTACATCGGCGGTGGAACGCCGACTTCCCTGGACGCGCAGACGCTGGAAGAACTGCTTTCCCGGATCGGCTCCCTGTTCTCCATGGAGCATCTGCAGGAATTCACCGTGGAAGCCGGCCGTCCGGATACGATCACGGAGGAAAAACTCTGTGCCTGTCTCGCGAACGGAGTGACCCGGATTTCCGTCAATCCCCAGACCATGAACCAGAAGACGCTGGACGTGATCGGGCGGGCGCACACCGTGGAACAGGTGGAGGACGCCTTTGCCCTTGCGCGGGAACTGGGTTTTGACAATATCAATATGGATCTGATTGCCGGTCTGCCCGGCGAAGGACCGGACGAGGTGAGGGAAACCCTCCGGAGAATCAGGGAGCTTTCTCCCGACAGCCTGACCATTCATTCACTGGCGCTCAAGCGCAGCTCCCGGCTGAATCTTCAGAAGGAAGAATATGTGCAGCAGGCATTCCGGAATTCCGGGGAAATCATGGACAGTGTGGAGCGCACCGCCCAGGCCCTTGAAATGGCCCCGTATTACCTGTACCGTCAGAAGAATATTGCCGGAAATCTGGAAAATGTGGGATACGCCCGCAGCGGCTGCTTCGGCCTGTACAATATCTTGATAATGGAAGAGAAGCAGAATATAATGGCTGCAGGCTCCGGGGCAATGACCAAACTTCTGCATCCGGACGGAAGAATCGAACGGGTGCCGGACGTCAAGGATCTGAAGAATTATATTGAACGGATTGACGAAATGATCGCGCGCAAGGAACAGGCGCTGGACGAATACGAGAGGGGTGCGGCGGAAGAGTGACACAAAGCGCCGGTCCCCTTTATGATGATATGGAGTGAAAATGAAGATCTTTTTTTATGATCTGAGGCCTTTCGACGAAGCGGAGGCCGCGGAAAGAATCTGCCGGGAAATGGGAATCGAATACGGTCAGTGCGAAGAGTATCCCGACCAGGAGAACTATGTTCTTGCCAGAGGATATGACGGGATCAGCACGACGCCCTGCGATCTCTCCGCACCGATGCTGGAGCGGTTTCATTCCGTGGGAGTGAAATACATCCTCTGCCGGTCCATCGGATACGACCATGTGGACCTGCAGAAGGCGGCAGAACTGGGAATGCGGGTTTCGAATGTGGATTATCCGCCCACAGGGGTCGCAAACTACGCGATCATGCTGATGATGATGTGCGCTCGGAAGATCACCCAAATCCTGGAACGGGCGAAGGTGCAGGATTTTACCCTTCGGGGGAAAATCGGGATGGACATTTCCCGCGTGACCGTCGGGGTCATCGGGACCGGCAAGATCGGGGCAACGGTCATCCGCCATCTTTCCTCCTTCGGCTGCCGGCTGATCTGCTATGATCCCTATATAAATGAGGAATGCCGGAAGTACGCGGAGTATGTCGACCTGGATACCCTCTTCGCGGAAGCGGATATTATTACCATCCACACCAATGCGACAGAGGAGAACTACCATCTGCTGAACCGGGAAACCTTCGCGAAGATGAAGGACGGCGTGATCATCGTCAACACGGCCCGGGGCAAGCTGATCGATACCCGGGATCTGATCGAAGCGCTGGAATCGAAAAAGGTGGGCGCGGCGGCGCTGGATGTACTGGAAAAAGAAGACGGACTGTATTATTATGACAGAACCGGCGACGTGATACAGAATGAGGAGATGGCCGTTCTGCGGTCTTTCCCGAACGTGATTCTGAGTCCCCACAACGCTTTTTATACGACAGCGGCGGTGGAAAATATGGTCCGGGGCTGCTGTGAAGGCGCGGCGGCCTTTGAAAAAGGAGAGAAATCGCGGCACGAGATCCTCTGATCCGGCCGGGAAAAGAACCTTGCGGGGCGGCGGAAGATAAACGCCGGATTCTTTGAAAAAGACAGGAGAGTAAAGACAGTGAGCTTAGTGAAGAAGCCGGTTACCGGCATGAAAGATATCCTTCCGGAGGAAATGGCCATCCGGGAATACGTTCTCGAGGTCATGCGGAAAACCTATCACAGCTTCGGCTTTGTTTCGATGGAAACCCCGGCGGTGGAGCATCTGGCCAACCTGAATTCCAAACAGGGCGGCGAGAATGAAAAGCTGATCTTCAAGATCCTGAAAAGAGGGGAAAAGCTGAATCTGGAAACGGCAAAGGAAGAGTCGGACCTGGTGGACGGCGGCCTGCGGTACGACCTGACGGTTCCGCTGTGCCGGTATTATTCCAACCATGCCAACGAGCTTCCCCAGCCTTTTAAAGCGCTGCAGACCGGGGACGTCTGGCGCGCGGACCGTCCGCAGAGAGGACGGTACCGTCAGTTCCGGCAGTGTGATATCGATATTATCGGCGAAGAAAGCAATCTGGCGGAGATCGAGCTGATCCTGGCAACCTCTTCGTTCCTCGGGAAGATCGGGTTTAAGGATTTTGTCATCCGTCTGAATGACCGCCGGATCTTAAAGGCCATGGCAAAAAGCTGCGGCTTTGACGAAGACCAGTACGATACCGTTTTTATTATCCTCGATAAAATGGATAAAATCGGGGAAGACGGTGTGGCGGAAGAGCTTCGCGGCGAAGGGTATGATGCCGGGGCGATCGGGAACTTTATGGACCTTCTCCGGCATACGTCCCGGGATGAAGCGGGTATTCTGTATCTGAAGGAGCGGCTGGCGGATTCTCTGGATCCCGCGGTGGCCGACGGCCTTGCCTCGATCATGCAGATGGCCGCGTCCGCGAAAACGGCGGAGTTTTCCCTGGCCTTTGACCCGACGCTGGTCCGCGGCATGGGCTACTACACCGGCCCCATTTTCGAAATCGGGATGAGCGAATTCGGGGGATCGGTCGGCGGCGGCGGCCGTTATGACGAAATGATCGGGAAATTTACGGGCAATTCCGTTCCCGCCGTGGGATTTTCCATCGGCTTTGAACGCATTATCATGCTGCTTCTGGAGAGCGGGTATAAGGTGCCCGGCGCTCCGGAAAAGAAGGCCTATCTGCTGGAGAAAAAGCTTCCGGCGGAAAAACGCGCTGACGTTATCCGGAAGGCGATGGAAGAGCGGGCGGCCGGTCTGGAAGTTTCGGTAGCGGTGATGAAAAAGAACAAAAAGTTCCAG
>CADBNG010000054.1 GCA_902795985.1 uncultured Lachnospiraceae bacterium | reverse complement strand
GCCAGTCCGTGAAGGACGCAGGGAAGATGCCATCTGCCGATACCGGTGATGGACCAGGTGGAACCGGGCTGCATCTTCGGTACGAGATAAGCCAGAGCTTCCGCGGTTCCGGGCATACCGCCGGAAACACCGAGTACGAACTGATAGTGTACCGGGTTCTTCAGGAAGCCTTTCTTGACATAGTAATCCACGTTGCCCATGTCGCCGCCGTTGAAGATTTCGCATTCGGGTTTGATGCCGTGCTCCTGGGTCAGGGTTCCGACGGCCTCAAGATACTGCGGGGAGTTGGTGAACACATAGGAGTTTGCCCAGTTCATGGAAAGGGGATCGTAGGAGCACATTTCCGGAAGAAGGATCGGAAGGTGAGCTCTTCTCATTTCCTCCGGGAACTTTCCGCCTGAGGAGGTCAGGTTCAGGACGATGTCCACGTTCTCCTGGGCCATCTTTTCACGAAGAAGGTTGACAACTTCGATCCATCTGGCCGTTTCCATGGTGTTCTTGCCTTCGTCGTCACGGACATGAAGGTGAACGATGGCAGCGCCGGCCTTCGCGCAGGCGATGCATTCGTTGGCGATCTCTTCGGGAGTGATCGGAACATAAGGAGTCTGGGATCTCATGGTTCCCGCGCCGCAGACAGCAGCAGTGATAATCAGTTTCTTGCCCATTTTTAATTTACCTCGATTGTAATATTTTTGTCCGGGAGGCCGGGAAGACCTCCCGTTTTGTGACTCGGTTGTCAGGTTTCGCTAAGGAGCCGAAGGGGACAGTCCCCTTCGGACCCCTGGACGGGTTTAGCGGGTAGCGGTCAGACCGCCGTCGCAGTAGATAACGTTGCCGGTTACGAAATCGGAAGCCGGGGTGCAGAGATATACGGCTGCGCCTACGCTGTCATAGGGAACGGCCATTCTGCGCATCGGCAGATCCTTCGCAAGGCTCTCACGATAGGCGTCTCCGCCTCTCTGCTCGATGATGCCGGTCATCATCGGGGTCTCGGTAACGGTCGGGGCGATTCCGTTTACGGTGATGCCGTACTGGCCGTACTCGGAAGCAACCTGCTTGATCAGCATCTTGACAGCGCCCTTGGAGGAAGCATAGCCGGCATTGCCCGGGGTCTTGGTGGCAACACAGTCACGGACGGAGGAAAGGATCACGATCTTGCCGTAGCCGTTTTCCTTCATATGCGGTCCGAATACCTTGCAGGCATTCATAACACCGAATACGTTTGCTTCATAAATTGCGCGGAAGATGTCCATCGGGAACTCTTCGGTCGGGAACTTTTTGTTCAGGCCGAGGGCACAGACAAGGATGTCGACCTTGCCGAACTCTTTGATGGAAGCCTGAAGAAGTTCATTTACGCTCTCTTCGCTGGAAGCGTCGCACGGGAAGTATTTTGCTTCTTTGCCGGTGGCTTCTTTCAGTTCCGCCTGAGCTCTCTTGAGAGACTCTTCCTTACGGCTGGAGATAAGGACGTTGACGCCTTCCTCCATAAGGCCCTGAACGATTGCCTGGCCGATTCCGCCTGCTCCGCCGATGATAACTGCATTCTTTCCAGCGATATCAAACATGCTCATGATAGTTTACCTCTCCTTTTCTTGTTGGTATTAAATAATTGTATTTAACTGCGGATTTTCCGCTGGGTTAACGGGTTTTATTTAACCGGCTCTCCGGTTTCAAAACGGAACTCCTGTTCCGGATCGGTGAAGGCCAGGCAGCGCAGGCTGCTTCCTTCGCCTTTCTTGAAACGCCACGGGAAGCAGGCAAACGTGCAGCGTCTTCCGGTGATCTCGTCAAACGGGCCGTGCTTGGTTCCGAAGCCCTGACCCTCGACGTATTCGGTTTCGCCTTTGACGTATCCGTCGTCGCCGATGTTCTCAACGCCCGGAATGCCGCCTTCGACCATCAGGAACTTATGGGCCGGCTCCCAGAGCGGGAAGTCCACCTTGGTGTCATGGCCGTAGGTTTCCTGCCATTCCACGATCAGGTCGGGACGAAGCGGTCCGAGGCCGAGGTCCACGAGCTTGGTGGCGATGGGATGATCGTTGGCCTGGCAGCCGTAGCCGACCATCTTGATCTTCTTTTCGACAAACCATTTGGCCAGCTCGCCGGTAGCGCCGCAGCCATAGGCGAAATAATCATCGCCGTCCGCCCAGATGTGATGCTGGGAGGTGTTGATGAAGACCATGTCGCCTTCCTTGATGATGTCGTCGAACTTTTCAAGATCTTCCACATCCAGCTTGCCCCACTTGCCCTTCGGGATATCCAGGCAGACGCCGGATCCGAAGAATCTCCACAGCGGGTAGTTGGTGATGTCGGGGGTGCCTTCGGTAACGTGCAGAGGAGCGTCCATATGGGTGCCTCTGTGCATGATGCCTTCCCACTGAAGGTCGTACATGTCGTGCTCCGCGTGGTAGCGGACAACTTCTTCCTTCAGGTTGCAGCCGGAGGGCCACTGCGGCATGAACGGATTGAATGTATGGGTAATATCATAAATCTGGATACTCATGATGTTGCTCTCCTTTCCTCAAATTAATATTTGTCGCCTTTTTCGATACGGGCTTCTCCGGTGGAGTCGATAATCGCCGTAAAACGAACCGGGCAGGCAGCGCCGCGGCGCTGTTTCCAGGGAGTAGCAATCATGGTCACTCTCTTGCCGGTGATATCATCCACGTCGCCGGCCATCTGCTGGATAACGGGGATGCCGGCCTTGGCAAGAGTTTTGATCGCGGGATAGAATCCCGGATATTCCGCATACGGATCCTTCTCAGGGAATTTCTCCTGGTATTCAGGAACCAGTCTCTTCATGAACGGGCCCTTGCGGCCGACATGGGAGGTGAGGTTTGTGGCGATGGGGCAGTCAATGTAAGGCGTATCGATCGCCACCATCTTGACTTTTTTGGATACAAGGTATTCGGCGGCGTCCTTGGTCAGTCCGGGAGCCTGGCCGAAATACTCCAGGGAATCGGAATACTTGTGATGCCAGCCGGTGTTGATCGCGACGATATCGCCTTCTTTGATGTTTCCGGCAGCCTGAAGATCTTCGGCAGTGATCTTATCCCAGTTGCCCTTGTTCCTCAGGTCGAGGATGCAGCCGTTTCCGAAATAATGGTCGGGGCTGAGTTCCTCAAGATCGTCGCCGTAGCAGTACATATGAATCGGTGCGCACAGATGGGTACCGGTATGGAAATTGGTACGGATTTTAAAGGCCTGAACGCCGAACTGCGCATGCTTAACGCCCATGTCGAAAATAACTTCATCGTCACCGGGGTAGGAAGGAGCCATTCCCGGTCCCCAGAGATGGGTCAGCTCGTAGAATACGAGGCTGGAATATGGGTCAACGTCCGGCCCGTTGTGCGGGTCTTCCAGAACGTCAAAGCGTTTGTAGGCATCAAGTTCGTCCAGATTGGGTGGTAACATAGTCTGACCTCCTTTGCAGCGTGAGTGAGTTGCATAATGATTTGTATTGCGGCGGAAAGAATTCCGGCACATCTTTTACTATTATACGCTCATATGTTCAAAAGATCGATAGTTTTTTAACGATTTATTTGAAAAAATTGTGAATTTTTTGTAACTTCCTATAAAAGGCGGGGGAAATTTTGGGCGAATCAGCCATAAAAGCGCAAAAAATCCTCTGAAAATGCTCCGGAAGAGGGGCGTAAAGGATCTCCCGGACAATGAATTGCTTTTTCTTTTTTCATATAGTATACTTTTATTCGCGTTTGAAACCGGTCGCGGACCGGAAATTATTACAGAGATCGCGGAGAGAAGCCGCGAAAAGGAGACACTATGAGCCAGCAGAAAGTAGACCGGTACAAGCAGAACAAGGCCAACCGGAGTCAGGAAAGCAAAAAGGAAATCCGGAGACGCCGGCTGGAAATCGGCATTCTTATCGCCGTGGTTGCCGCAGGCATTATCTGGTTCGCGGTAGCGGGCATTTCCCGTTCCATTAACGCGCGGACGACCACCGTGGAATTAAAGACCGAAGCCATTGATGAATATATCACGGACCTTCAGACTCCCGATACCGGAGATATTGAGCTGGAAGAAGCCGGTGACGACGAAATCGTCCTGGAAGAAGACGGCGGCGAAGAGATTGTCCTGGAAGAGGAAGGCAGCGAGGATACAGCCGGCTGAGCTGTATCGGTAATGACGGAAGAGAAATCGGAGGCTCATACCGGCCGGTCCGGACGATGAAAGAGAGGACGTTTCGGAAGTGTTTTGCATAAGATGCGGATCCGTCATAGAGGAAGGGGACAGTTTCTGTCCGTATTGCGGGGCAGCTCAGCAGGCGGCGCAGCCGCGGAACCGTACCGCCCCGGAGGACCGGAGACGGCAGCAGGCGGATGCGCGGACGGAAAAAAGAACACCGTCCGGGGCGGACAGACGCCGGAATGTTCAAGGCGCGGCCGCTTCACAAAAAGAACGGGCGGGATCCGCAAAAACCCGGCCTGTATCCCGGCAGGGCTATGGCGAGTATCCTTCACGGGGAGGAAGCACCCGCCGCAGCGCGCCGGTACGGGGAGAAACGAAAAGAAACGATAACGGAAAGGCCATCGCGATTATCGTCATCGCAATCTGCGCGATTATTGCGGCAGGGGCGGTGGTCTTTTTTATTCTGTCCACAAAAGACCAGGACGGCAGCGGCATCCTGAAACCGAAGGAAACCGCGGAAGCGCCGAAGGAGACGGAAGTCCGGACGGAGGATGCTTCGGTTCCGGAAGGCCGGGAGACGGCCGGCGGCTCTTTTGTTCCGGAGCCGGGGAATACGGAAGGAAGTCTGATTCCGGAAGAAAGGGAAGCAGAAGCGGTGCCGGAGGAAACGGCCCCGCCGGTTCCAACGGAAACGCCGACGCCCTCGCAGACGCCGGAGCCGGCCGAAACGCCGACGCCTCAGCCTGACGTACAGCTCAGCTCGGGACCGGTACCCGGCCGCTATCGTAAAGCCGCGGTTGTCAGCGCGGCGGCTTCTTCCGCACTGAGACAGGAGGATTCGCCCGAAATCGATAATTCCGCGAACAGTGCCGTCGACGGGGATATCATTACTTCCTGGCAGGAAGGCGTGCCCGGCTACGGAATCGGGGAGTATCTGGAACTGCATCTGAAGGAAACCTGTGATCTCCGCGCGATCAACTTCTATATGGGGAACTGGAGGGACAGCGAACGCTACCGGATGAATACCCGCCCGAACCAGATCAGCATCTGGCTGATGGAATCGGAAACCGAGTTCTCTTATTACCAGGTTGAAATCCCCGACGGGATGGCGGCCCGGTGCCTGGAGTTTTCCGCTCCCGTAAGGGCCAACACGGTGAAAATCCGGATCGACAGCGTTCATGCCGGCGCGGATTACGATGACACCTGTATTTCCGAGATCGAATTCTATACGGAATGAGCCGGTTTCCGGGACAACCTATTACAATAATGAAAGAAAAGAGACTGCACGGTTTTCCGCGCAGTCTCTTCGCATACTCATTTTTTTCGACGAAGCCTTGCCGTTATTCTTTTACTACATTGGCGGCCTGCAGCCCCTTCTCGCCTTCGATACAGTCAAAGGTAACTGTCTGGCCTTCGTCAAGAGTTTTGAAGCCATCACCCTGAATGGCGGAATAATGAACAAAAACTTCCTTTCCGTCTTCTGCGGTGATGAATCCCCAGCCCTTTTCAGCATTAAACCATTTTACAGTTCCCTTACTCATTGGATTGCCCTCCTGTAATATCTATCTACTACTATATGAGCAGCCGCCGGGTCGCAGCGTTATAGATATGTTGCAGTCGGATACGAGGCCGGGAATGCTCTGTTGGTTAACACACGCTACCGATTATAGGCCGTAGAATACGAAAAGTCAAGTGGGATGCAGACCGGAAATCGGGATAAAAGGCCGGCAAAATGCCGATAAATACAACGTTTTGTTCATTTCAGTGGTTTCAGCCGGCAGATTAGTTGTGACATACCTTTTCTGCAGCAATTATATTAACAGATCCGGCTTTGTTCGGGTTCAAACTGTTAGCAACTGCTTAGCGAAAAAAATTAAATGCCGGGATTATGCGCGATCCGCGCGTTCAGAATAAGAATACAAAGATGCCATAAAAGAATAGCAGCATCAGAGATGGATGACACGGGTAACGATTCTTTTTCTGCAGGTTATGCAGCAGACCTCCTTTCTCCCGAAAACCGGATAAACGTATTATATAATTCAATACGATATCTGTCAAGCCCTGAACCGAAGGGGAAAGTCCCCTTTGCCTCCTCCTGCTCCGAGCCAAAGGGGACAGTCCCTTTCGCCCCCTGCCCCGTCCCTTT
>CADBNG010000053.1 GCA_902795985.1 uncultured Lachnospiraceae bacterium | reverse complement strand
CCATATCGCGAAGGGTAATACCGCTGATGAAACGTATACCCTTTCGGGTCGGAATACATTAATCCGCAGAGAAGGCGTTCTTTCTCGTATCCCGGATATCCGGCCATCCACACAGGGATCCTGATGTTTTTCGCTTCCATTGCGGCGGAAACAACCACAACGACGGCTTCCTCCATGGTAAACCGCGCGAAGGCAAACACGCCTTCCTTCG
This sequence comes from uncultured Lachnospiraceae bacterium, assembly GCA_902795985.1. The sequence continues at coordinate 6,897 of CADBNG010000053.1, read as the reverse complement.
CGAAAAGAATACGGCAGGAAGCCTCCCGGATAAAATCACATTTTTTTCTCAGGCTTCCGAGTTCGCCGAAATACTCAATCAGTTCCGTATCCGGATTATTCCAGGGATAGCAGCGTCGGTTATCGGGATCGGTAAATCCGCAGACACCGGCCTCATCTCCATAATAAAGCCCCGGCGATCCCGGCCAGAAATAAAGGAAAGCGGCTGCCTGCCTTAAGATGGAAACATCGATTCCAAGGGAAGCGGCCTGCGAACCGTTCTCTTCCAGCCGTCCCGTCCGGTGGTTCGTACGGGTCAGGAAACGGGAATGATCATGATTGTCCAGCTGATTCAGGGCAGCAAGCAGCGAATTGCCGGGCATTCTTCCGGAATGCTCCCGCAAAGACCGCGCAAACTCCTCCGCGTTCCCGTACAGTTCCGGACGGAAATGATCACTGTGCTTGTCAATTCCGGTAAAGAACCAGGAAACCGGTTCCATGAACGCGTTGTAATTCATCACGCTGTCCCATTCCTTACCGCGCAGCCAGGGGGACGGATCCTCATAATGCTCCGCAAGAATCAGGGCTTCGGGATTGGCTTCCCGTACAGCGCTTCGGAACTTTTTCCAGAAACGGTGATTTTCTTTCCCGGAATGGGCCAGGTCCGCAGCAACATCCAGCCGCCATCCGTCGGCCTGATAAGGCTTTGAAATCCATTTTTTCGCGATGCCGCAGATCTCCTCCGCCAGGGAGGGATCTCCTTCGTAATTCAGCTTCGGAAGGGATTCCACCCCCCACCAGGCTTCATACTTAAGGCATTCCTTATCCAGGAAAGTAAACCGGTCATGATAACGGCTTTCCGGATTGGCGTAAGCTCCCCTGTCTTCTGCCTTTCCATCAAACCGGCCGCTGCGGTCAAACCAACGATGATAAGAGGAACAGTGATTGAAAACGCCGTCAAGGACGATCCGAATCCCCTGTTCATGCGCGGATTCGATCAGCTCCTCAAGCTTATGATCGGATCCTTCCGCGTCTTCCGGTACTCCGAATCCGTAATCCACATGTTCATAATCACAGCAGTCGTATTTATGGCTTGAAGGGGATGCAAAAACCGGATTAAGATAAATCACCTCGATTCCGAGGCTCTTAAGATAAGGCAGCTTCGAAATAATACCGTCAAGATCGCCGCCATAGAACTGGCGGTAAGTTGCGATCTGGATCGGGTCTCCCCAACGGGATGAGATCACCGGTTTGCCGCCGTAACGATATCCCGGCAGACGGGTATCATTATCTTCGCGGCTGTTGCAGAACCGGTCCGGAAAGATCTGATAATACAGACAGCCCTTGGCCCAGTCGGGTATATGGAATCCGGGAATAATGGAAAAAGGCCTCCGTGCCTTCTTTTCAAAGGAAGCCCCGTATCGGTCGTAAAGAACCGTTCTTTCTTCCGCCTCAATCCGGAACCAGTAAGGAAGAATCCGGTCCGGAACCGTCAGATCCGCGCCGTAATAATCAAAATCATTTTTTTCCTCCTCCCAGGTCATCGGAATCCGGGAATCAGAAAGGCACAGAAAGACTTTCTGTGCCTGATAGCGGCCCGTACGGAGCCGGATATGAACCCGGTCTCCGGCATCGGGTTCCGCCGGTTTGCGGTAATTGCAGGTCTCGTCCGAAAAAAATGTACCGGTTTCCAAATTCTTAAACTTCCGGGGCGGCCTTTACCGCTCCTTCTCCTTCTAAATCAATGAAGATCTTTTCAAATTCCCCGCGTGAAAGCCGTTCCTTCTCAATCAGCTGACGCGCCGTCTCGTCCAGAACCGCCTCATGCTCCCCAATAATCCGGCGGGCATGTTCGTGACATTCCTTAATGATCCGTTCCACTTCGTTATCGATACGCGCGGCCGTCTGGTCGCTGTAATTGCGGGTATGTCCCCAGTCTCTTCCGATGAAGACCTCTTCCTGATCGTCATAGGAAATCAGTCCTACGGATTCGGACATGCCGAAGCGGGTAACCATAGCCCGGGCGATCGCGGTACACTGACGGATATCCTGGGAAGCACCGGTTGTTATATCGTCAAAACGCATTTCCTCCGCTACGCGGCCGCCAAGTCCCACAATGATCCGTTCAATCATCATTCCTTTTGTCTGAAACATGTTGTCTTTTTCCGGCAGGGGCATGGTATAACCGGCCGCTCCCATTCCCGTGGGTACTATGGAGATCGTATAGACCGGATCCATATTCGGAAGGACGTGGAACAGGATCGCATGTCCTGCCTCATGAACCGCCGTAATCTGCTTCTCCCGATCCGAAATGACCTTGCTCTTCTTTTCCTTGCCGACACCGATCTTCAGGAAGGAAGCGCGGATATCGTCCTGGACTATGAACCGGCGGTTCTCGGAAGCCGCGCGGATCGCCGCTTCATTCAGAAGGTTCTCAAGGTCCGCACCGGAAAAACCGGCGGTCGTCTGCGCGATCTGGTGGAGATCCACGTCCTCCGCCAGGGGTTTATCCTTTGCATGAACCTTCAGAATCGCCTCTCTGCCCTTTACGTCCGGAAGTCCCACTGTAATCGTACGGTCGAAACGGCCCGGCCGGCGAATTGCTGGATCCAGGATGTCCGGGCGGTTGGTGGCCGCCATCACAATGATGCCTTCATTGGTTCCGAAACCGTCCATTTCCACCAGAAGCTGGTTCAGGGTCTGCTCCCGTTCATCATGACCGCCGCCCATGCCGCTGCCGCGTTTGCGGGCAACCGCGTCAATTTCATCGATAAAAACGATGCAGGGACGGTTCTTTTTCGCGTTCTCAAACAAATCACGTACACGGGAAGCGCCGACGCCCACGAACATTTCAACGAAATCCGAGCCGGAAATGGAGAAAAACGGCACTCCGGCTTCACCGGCAACCGCTTTGGCAATCAGGGTTTTACCGGTACCGGGGGAGCCGACCAGCAGCACGCCCTTGGGAATACGCGCACCGAGCGTTGTGTATTTTTCCGGATCCCTGAGGAAATCCACAATCTCTTCCAGTTCTTCCTTTTCCTCGTCCAGGCCGGCCACGTCACGGAACCGGGTCTTCTGCTGGTCCGCTGTGGACATCTTTGCGCTGCTGCGTCCGAAATCCATCATGCGGGCATTTGCGGAATTGGCCCCGTTGTTCCGCCGGATAAAGGTGAACATTACAAACAGAAGAACCGCAAAGAACAGAATGGGAAGGACCACGTTCCAGATAAAATCGTTATTTGAAATATCCTTTACCGTATAGGATATATTGCGGTCTTTTAACTGCTGTTCCGCCGCGCCTACGTCCGTGACGTTCACACTGAAGGCGCCTTCCGAAGTAGTATAGCTGACCCGGCCGGTGGGAACTTCCGAATTCTGGAAGATCACCGCGGAACTGATGCTTCCGGAATCCAGTATCGTTTCATAATTCGTATTGGAAACGCTGGTGATCGAAGTGCTGTTTCTGGAAAAATAAGAGAACGCCGCAACGATCAGGATCAGAAAAACAATGTAGATGAGCCAGCCTCTGTTCTGCCTTTGCACTCTTTTACCTTCCTTCGTCAAATACTACTGCGCCGATGTACGGCAGATTCCTGTATCTCTGGTCATAATCCAGTCCGTATCCGACAACGAACCGGTCCGGAACGGTAAACCCGACATAATCTACGGATACTTCACTGACCCGGCGGTCCGGCTTATCCAGCAGCGCCACAAGGCGAAGGCTGGCCGGCTGACGGACCTTCAGGATTTCCATCAGGTGTACCAGGGTCCGGCCGGAATCAATAATGTCCTCTACAATAAGGACGTCGCTTCCGGCGATGGACTCGTCCAGATCCTTCACAATTTTTACTGTTCCGGAGGATTCGGTGCCGGAACCGTAACTGGAAACGGACATAAAGTCCAGAGAAACCGGAACGGTGATATGCTGGGATAACTCGCACAGGAAATAAACGCCGCCCTTCAGCACGCAAATCAGCCGGATATTCCGGCCGGCATAATCCCGGCTGATCTGTTCGCCAAGCTCGTGAATCCGCTCTTTGACCTTCTGCTCCGGGATCATTTCTTCAATGTGATAATTCAGTTCACTCATAATTCTCTCTGATTGCGGTGACCGCCAGAATTCTTTTCGTTTTATCTGTTACTTTCGCGTCTTCACTGATCCGCCCGCCGATGACCCAGTGCACACGGTTGCCGGAAGCCATCAGAAGGATCGTATCGCGCTCCAACCGCGGAATCTTCTGACCGATCATATAATCCTTCAGCTTTCGGGTATGGCCTTTCGCGTCTATAACCATGCGGTCTCCCGGCCGTCGCGTTCTGAAAACGCAGTCTTTGTTTATAATATCATAATCGAAACATTTCGTATATGGATTTTTTTCGCGAATCAAAGGCAGCGGATCCGATATCCACTCCGAACGAATCCGGTATCCGCCCGCCGACTGGCTGGTCCCGGGGATCAGCGGAATGACAGCCTCTGCGAAACTGTCGTTTTTTAATTTCATTTCCTGAAAATGGTCCGGACTGTGAAGCCGTACGCTTCCGGAGAATCGCTCCGCAGTGATTCCATACGGAAGACTAAGCCGGGCTCCTTCAGGACTGTGAAACAGCGATACAAGATCATCTGCATGAATTCTCTGCAGGTCCTTGCTGCGGCCGGAAAGAAGCCCGAGGCAGCGCAGAAGGACAGACCGGACAAGATAGGAATCTTCGGAAAGGAGGGAATCCCGGATCGTAATCTGACCCGGTTCAGTCAGAACATGTTCTTTCTCCAGTCTGCCGCACTCTTTCTCTAAAAGGATCAACAGATGCTCCGCGTCTTCCGCCAGCTGTGTGAAATGAAGAACCGTTTCCCTGTTTACATGGTCTTCCAGGTCCGGAATCACATGCTCCCGGATATAATTTCTCGTATAAACGGTATCCCGATTGGAGGCATCTTCCCGGAAATCATATCCGCCTGATGTCATCCATTCCAGAATCTCTTCTTTTTTGAAACATAATAAAGGGTGAATAACCGGTCCGTTTACCGGCCGGATCCCCGTCAGGCCGCGAATCGAGCAGCCGCGGGCCAGATTAAACAGGAGGGTCTCCGCACGGTCATTCCGGTGATGAGCCAGCGCGATTTTGCTGCATCCGTCTTCCAGGCACCGCTCCGCGTCCTGCCGGCGCAGGATCCGGCCGGTTTCCTCCAGCCCCTTCCGCCACTGCGCGGCGATTTCCGATACCGGATGTTCATAAACCGTCAAAGGGACTTCCAGTTCCCTGCAAAGTTGCCGGACAAACATATGATCTCCGGTACTTTCGCTTCCCCGGAGATGGTGGTCCACGTGAAAAGCGCGCAGTTCAAAGCCCAGCTTTTCCTGAAGGGCATGAAGAAGCCGTACCATGCAGACGGAATCCGCGCCTCCGGAAAGGCCGGCGCAGACAATATCCCCCCGTTCAACAAGGCGGTGTTCAAGGATAAATTGTTCCAATACAGCAAGCATAAAAGGAAACGGGACCGGGTCCCGGTCATACAAAAGGGGCGGTAAAAACCGCCCCGTCTGTCAGTCTGCAGCTTTGAAAATGATTTCTCCGTCTTTGACCATGCCCAGCTTGTCTTTCGCGACCTGTTCGATATAATCGTCGCTCTTCATATAGCTTTCCAGGTCCTCGATCTGGGTCGTCCGTTTCTGCTCTTCCAGGATCTGTTCCTGAAGCAGAGCGGCTCTTTCCGTACCGGCCTTCACCTTTGCGCGAAGGTTCAGGGTAAGAATACAAAGCGTAACAAACAGCACTGCGATGACAAAAAGAATCAGCATCATTGTTTTTCTCGCAGCGCGGGGTTTGCGTCTTCGTACTCCTGTTCCCGCAGAGCCGGCCATGGTTTACTCCATACGAAAAAGATTATAAATACCGGAACATTTCGGCGGCTTCTTCCTTCAGCGCTGTCTCTTTCACCGAAAGAATTTCGGCGCGGACATCCCGGTTGCCGAAGTGTATTTCAATAACATCACCGGGTTTCACCGGGGCGGATGCCCTGGCCGGTTTGTCATTCAGAAATACCCTTCCTGCATCACAGGCCTCGTTCGCAAGAGTACGGCGGCGGATCAGCCGGGAAACTTTCAGATATTTATCCAGTCTCATTGCAGATCAGATCGCGTCTTTGAAGGACTTTCCGGCCTTGAAGCGCGGGGATTTGGAAGCAGCGATCGTCATGGCTTCTCCGGTAGCGGGGTTACGGCCTTCACGGGCAGCGCGCTCGGCTACTTCAAAGGTTCCGAAACCGGTGATCTGGACTTTCTCGCCGTTTTTCAGAGCTTCCTCGGTCACTTTAATAAATGCCGCAAGAACCTTTCCGGCAACAGCTTCCGATACGTTGGCTTCTTTTGCGATTCCTGCGAGTAATTCTTTTTTCTTCATTACAAAATCTCCTTTAAAAATGAAAGTAAAACAGATAGATATACTTTATACGCTGACCGGGTGTTTGTCAACAAAACAATCCCTTTTTCGACCAAAAGCCCCGGAAAAACCGGAATATTTTGTGTCTTTTTTCGATAATAAACACTAAATAAGGTTCATTACTTCCGATTTAAGGTCACGGATTGCCTGATCGGCTTTATCGGAAGAATCTTCGCAGATGCCGATGTACAGCTTGATCTTCGGTTCCGTTCCGGAAGGCCGTACCGCAAGCCATCCGTCCTTTTCGAGATCGTAATAAAGAACGTCCGCCGCCGGAAGTCCGGTGGGAACCGAAGCGCCGGTGCTGCAGTCCGTGATTGTTCCTTCCTTGTAATCCCTAACACGGAGAACGGAATAAGCCCCTGCCTTTTTCGGCGGTTCCGAACGAAGCTTCGCCATGATCGCGTCGATCTGCTTTCGTCCTTCAATACCCGGGAGCGTGATCGACTTAACATCCTCACGATAATACCCGACGTTT
>CADBNG010000052.1 GCA_902795985.1 uncultured Lachnospiraceae bacterium | reverse complement strand
GTAAAATGCGTTCTGCCGCTGAAATCGCGGATGAGGCGCTGGGGATCCTTCTGAAGGATCTGAGCGTCGGAATGACCGAAAAGGAAGGAGCGGCCCGGCTGGAATACGAAATGAGAAGGCTCGGGGCCCAGGGCACTTCCTTCGATACGATTTTTGCTTCCGGCGTGAATTCTTCCATGCCGCACGCGGTACCCTCCGATAAGAAGCTGGAGGAAGGGGATTTCGTCACGATCGATTTCGGCTGCCGCGTCGACGGCTACTGCTCCGATATGACCCGGACCGTTGTGATGGGAAAAGCCGGACGGAAGCAGAAGGAGATTTACGATCTGGTTCTTTCCGCCAATGAAGCCGCGCTGGCCGCATTAAAGGCCGGTGTTTATGGAAAAGACATTGACGCCGTCGCCCGCAAGGTGATTACCGATGCCGGTTACGGGGAGAATTTCGGCCACGGACTCGGCCACAGCGTGGGTCTGTACATTCATGAAAACCCGAGGCTTTCCCCCACCGAGGAAGGCATTATCGAAGAAGGCGTGATTGAAACCGTGGAGCCGGGCATTTACCTGCCGGGCTGGGGCGGTGTCCGTATTGAGGATATGGTGGTCGTGACAAAAGACGGATACGATTTCCTCTGCCATTTCCCAAAAGGACTGATCGAGCTGCGCTGAGAAGAACAATGAGTTTACATAACTTATAATCCCGGCTTTCCGGCCGGATGAATACGAAAACTGCCTGTTCCCGGAAGGATCAGGCAGTTTTTTCTGTGCTTCATTTTGGCGACACCGGGACGCTTCCCTGTCGCCATTTGTTCCGGCGACAGGGAAGCGTCCCGGTGTCGCCGGTTTCGGTGCCGCCATTCATTCCCGGAGCAGGTCGATGTAATTATGTACGGCAATGCTTTTGTTGTCCCGGTTCCAGCCGACGGCGCGGTGAATTTCGGCTTCCGGAAGATCCAGGGGGATTACTGAAATGTCCGGCGGAATCGCTCCGTGGTTCATTGCCAGGGGAAGAAGCGCGAATCCGAGTCCTGCCCGTACAGCAATGATTATGGCCGTGGAAGAGGGATAGTATACGACGTTTTCCGGTGGAAGCGACAGGCAGTCGATCAGTGTATAGGTTTTGTTGGTAAGGAACGGCCCTTCGGAGCTGACTTCCACAAAATGCTTCAGCCGGTTAAGACAGGCCGTGCCCTCTGTCCGATACTCCTCCAGGTATCGGTTGTGAATATAGACCGCGAAACGGTCGGAAGCGACCGGGATGGTATCGACATTCGGAAAAGACTGCAGAAGGTCGGTAAAGGAAAAAAAGACGTCATAGGACATTTTCCGGATCGTCAGGATCTGGGAGGTTCCGGTGCCGACCTGAATGCTGACGGAAATATCCGGATACCGTTCGCTGAATTCGGCAATGGAACGGGAGATGACCTGCTCCATACTGTAAACGGAGGAGATCCGTAAAAACCCGGTCCGCCCGTAACGGATGCTGGCCATACGGTTTTCCGCCTGTTTGATGCTGTCCAGGATGTCGGAGGCGTATTTATAAAACTCTTCTCCCGCAAACGTTAAGGAAACACCGTGCTTGGAACGGTCGAACAGCGTTACGCCCAGTTCGGCTTCAAGGCGGTTGATCTGTTTTGTCAGTGCCGGCTGGGAGATATAGGCGTTTTTTGCCGCCTCGGAATAATTCAGCGTCTGGGCGATCGAGATAAAATTCTGAAGCAGGGTTGTGTTCATGGCTTTTTCCTTTCAGGGGGTGGAAACCGGGATTCCGTGCGGGAATTATTATACAGGAATCCGGTATTTCTGTCTATGGTGATTACTTTTGGTTATCACCATTTGCTTTATATGAATTTCACAAATGACCGAATTTGGGTTACATTAATTATAGAAAACAGTATGATCGGCTGCGAATGTAATAACAATTCATTTTATATGGGAGGGATATCCATGCAGTACAAAAACATGTTTACTCCAATCACGATCAACGGCTGTACTATTCCGAACCGTTTCACGGTAACGGCGATGGTCAGCAGTACGTGTACGGAGGAAGGATATGCAACAGAGCGTTTCCTGAAGTATCTTGAGGCAAAGGCCAAAGGCGGCTACGGACTGATCATTACCGAAGACTATATCGTAAACCGTCATGCCGGCGGATATAAATATGTGGCGGGTCTGTACAAGGACGACATGATTGAAGGCCATAAAAAGGTGACGGATGCCGTTCATAAATACGGCGCGAAGATTTTCGCGCAGATTTATCATGCCGGTCGTCAGGCCAGCGCCATGGTCAACGGCGGCGTACAGCCGGTAGCCTGCTCTCCGATGTCCTGCCCGTGGAACCGGGATATGGCAAGAGAGCTCACGATTCCCGAGATTAAGGAAATTGTCAAAGATTTCGGCATTACTGCAGGAAATGCTAAAAAAGCCGGCTTTGACGGAGTGGAGATCCATGCGGGCAATGGTTATCTGATCGCAGGTTTCCTTTCCTTCTATGAGAATAAGCGTACGGATGAATACGGCGGATGCTTCAAGAACCGGATGCGTATTCTGGACGAAATCTATGCGGAGTGCCGCGCGGCGGTCGGACCGGATTTCCCGCTGACGATCCGTTTTTCGGCGGAAGAGCATACACTGACCGGCCGGAATATCGCGGAAGGCCGTATGGTGGCAAAACACATTGAAGAACTTGGATTTGATATGATCAACTGCTCGAACGGCGTGTACGGTTCCTTCAATCCGGGCCAGGTTTCCAGTTATCATCAGCCTCATGCCTGGACCATTAATAACGCGAAGGAGTTCAAACGGGTGACAAACCTTCCGATCATCGGCGTTAACAGCGTTGATGATCCCATGATGGCGGAAAGCCTGATAGAAGACGGCTTCTGCGATCTTGTGGGAATGTCCCGCTGCTCCCTGGCGGATCCGGAGACCCCGAACAAGGCAAAGGAAGGACGCGAGGAGGAGATTCGTCCGTGCATCCGCTGCATGCAGGGCTGTGTTACCAGCACTTATATGCAGATTCCGCTGCGCTGCTGCGTAAACCCGGAAGTGGCCAGAGAATATGAATTCACCTATGACGCTCCGGAACAGCTGAAGAAAGTGCTGATTATCGGCGGAGGTCCGGCGGGCCTTCAGGCTGCCATTGCCGCGAAGCGCCGCGGCCACGACGTAACCCTCTGGGAGAAGACCGGAGAGCTGGGCGGCCAGTTTATCGCTGCAGCCTATCCGCCCGGAAAAGGCGATCATATCACCTATGTCTGCTACATGGTGAATGAAGTGAAAAAGCTGGGCGTAAACGTGGAACTGAATAAAACCGCGACGCCGGACGAGATCATCGGCTTCGGCGCCGACAAGGTCATCATCGCTACCGGCGGCGTACCCAGAAAGCCGGAGATCCCCGGCATTGATCTGCCGATCGTCCATTATCCGGAAGATATCCTCCGCGGAAGAGAGCAGGTGGAAGGACGGATCGTCGTTGTCGGCGCCGGTGAATCCGGTGTTGAGACCGCCATGTATCTGGCCGACGCGGAACGCGGCAAGATCATCGTGACCGCCAAGAGAGACCTGATCTGCCGTCATGCGGACGGAACCGTACGAAACGGCAATATGATCTTCTTCCGTGAGAGAGGCATCGAAGTAATCTATGAATCCGTAGTCGACGAAATCTACAAGGACGCGGTTGTTGTCCGCACGAAGAATGGAACGCAGGTTATTCCCTGCGACGCCGTGATCATGGCCATGGGCTATGTCGCGAACAAACCGTATGAAGGCCTGCTGGACGAACTGGGCGACAAAGTCGTTTACGCCGGCGACGCCAACGGCACTTCCAACGCGATGGATGCCGGAAAAGAGGGCTTCGAAGCAGGATATTACGCATAAGAGCCTGTATGACATCAGGCAGCAGAATGCCCCCAATGGTGAATTGACTTACCGTTGGGGGCGCTTTTTGAGTTTGGCGACAGAGGGACGCTTCCCTGTCGCCATTTCTTTTGAGTTTGGCGACAGGGAAGCGTCCCCCCGTCGCCATTTCTTTAACGGGCCGACTGCTGGCGGATGCCCTTGATGGAGTTCAGGATCCAGTCGTGATCCGAGGCTTTCAGGGTCGCGCCGCAGTATTCGCAGACGGCGGACTGGTTCATGTCGACCGGAGCTCCGCAGTTCGGACAGTGCTGACTGTCAACCCCGGCACCGCCTGCAGCGGTGCGGTGGGTCTTCGGACGGATGAACTGCCACTGATAGGTCATGAACTTTTCAACGGACCGGCTGCCGCCCACCAGCTTTCCGCTGGCGTCATCCAGCGTATAGTCGATGATCCGGGCATTGACCCAGACGGTCAGGATGTCGTAGGTTTCGTCCTGTTCACAGCCGATGATATCGGTGCTCAGCACGGCGATCTTTTCCACGTAGTTGGTTGTGTGATTGTTAATATGCTGCTGCAGCTGGCGCTCCATCTGGGCAAAGAAGCTGTCGGAGAGCGCGGGACGAACCGGTTCCAGGTCTTTGGCGGTCCAGGCATGCTGCAGACGCACGTAGAGATTGGAAGCGTCGTCCAGGAAATCCGCTTCGTTGAATTCCGGATCCCGGACCCGCAGGGCATTCAGGCCGGCCTTAAGAGCGGTCTGGGACTGATAACGGGCGGCGGAAGCGGGGACAAGCGTGGCTTTCGGAGTATGGGTGTATCCGGACGTCTGCCGCGGAGTGTGATGGCCTTTGCGCAGAGCGATCCACAGGATCACAACGATAATAATGAAGACAATCAGGCCGGAGGCAAAACCCGAGCTCGGATAGGAATCACTGGAAGTATACCAGCTGTCGGAACCGCTGCTGTAGGAGGATCCGCTGTCATAGGAGCCGCCGGAGTAGGATCCGCTGTCATAGGAGTCCCAAGAGTCCCAGCTGGAATATCCGCCGGTACTGTAATCGTAGTCGTAGTCATAATCATAGTCGTCGTAGTCATAATCATAATCGTAATCATAACTGCTGTCGTCATAATCGTAATCGTAGCCGCCGTAGTCATAATCACTGTCGCCGCCGAAATCGCCGAAATCGGCGCGGGCGGTATGGACGGTGAATGCAAGGCACAGGCAGAGCATCAGTAAAAGGCCTGAAATGCGTTTTTTGTTCATGGATATCGGCTCCCTGAAAGAATGATTTTTTCTTTATTGAATATATCACAAAAGACGGCTGTCGGAAAGCACCGCTCCCGCGGTTTCCGCAAAGAAGGAAGAAAACTCTGCGGACAGCAGGCGGTCGGCCGGTTAACCTCCGAGAGAGAAGAAAGTAAAGAATTTGTAAAAAAAATGCAATAGTGTTATAATAAAAATCCGGTGCATCCGTAATTTGTTAACGATTTCCATATCTGGGACGTTGGTCACCATTGCAGTACAAAATGTGGTAGAAACCGAACAGGAAGAACGTTATGAAAAAAAGAACGTGGAAAAAAATTATTGTCTTTCTGCTGATCCTCACGCTGGGTACGGCGATGCTTCCTCATGAAGCGGCAGCTGCGGATCCGGATGAAATGACATCCATAACTCAGGAGGAAAACTCCGCGGAAGACCTGAACACTCCGGAAGAGGTTCTTGCGGACGGGGAGATTTCCGATGACGGGGCGGAAGAGCCTGCTGTTCCCACGGAAGAAGATCCGCAGGATGAAGAAAACGCCGAAACCCCTCAGGATGAGGAAACCACCGAAATTCCGCAGGACGATCCGTCCGGTGAGGATCCGGAGAATGATAATCCGGAGGGTGATCCGGAAGACGCGGCGGATCCGGAAGGCATTTCCGAAGACCCGCAGGAGAGCTCTCAGGAGGATTCGGATGAGACTCCGGAAGAGACCATGGAAACGGATCCGGAAGAAAACACAGAGGCGGATCCGGAAGAAACCGATACGCTTCAGGAGGATCCGGAAGACCCGGAGAACGCAAATCCGGAAGAAACCGAAGAAGAACTGGAGACAACGGAAGAGGAAGAAGAACCCTCGAAACCGGAAGCGGCAGAGGCAGAGGAGGAAGAGGTTTCCGACAAAGCAGAACCGATTCCCTTTTCCGCCCTTCAGCTGAGCAAAACTTCGTTAAAGTACAAGGGGAAAAAGCTTACCCAGACCATCACCGTTACGGCGGAGGTCAATGGGAAAATGAAAGAACTGACGGAAGGGAAAGATTATACCGTTAAATACAAAAACAATCTGAATGTGGGAACCGCAACGGTGACGGTCACCGGTCTCGACCGTTTCGAAGGCAGTACACTGAGCGCAAAATTCAAGATTACTCCCGCATCCATCACCACGGGGACCGTTACGGTAAAGCATGCACAGAAAGTTTATACCGGAAAAGCGATTACTCAGAACGGCAGTACGGTCGTCACGGCAAACCCGGGCGGCTCAGAGCTCACTCTGGTACGGGGAACCGATTATACCATCACCTATGCCAACAATGTGAAGGTCGGTACCGCGACGCTCACCGTAACCGGTATCGGAAACTACAAGGATACCGTAACAAAGGAATTCCGGATCATTCCGCAGACAATGGATTTCCGGATGACCATGGGGACGAAGCGCTTTACGGCCAAATGGGACGAGCACACAGCCCAGACCACCGGGTTCCAGGTCCAGTACAGCCTGTACAGCAATTTCTCGGGAAAGAAAACGCTGACGATCCGGGACAATGCCGCAGTGCAGGGCATCGTGACCGGCCTGTCCGCCGGCAAGACCTATTACGTCCGGGTCCGGGCGTACAAAAAGACGGGCGGGGTCAACTATTTTTCCAAATGGAGCACAGTGAAAACGATTAAGCTGCGCAAAAACGCCCTCGGGATCTCCGGAAGCGGCGATACCCGTACGATCGTTCTGCATAATCCCTCCGGGGTAAACCATCCGGACGTTGCGGTCTGGAGTGATATTAAAGGGCAGGATGACCTCCTCTGGTTCGACATGCAGAAAAAATCCGACGGCTCTTACCGGACCACGGTTTCGGCCGCCTATTTCCGGAATTACGGCGTCATGAACGCCCATTGCTACAGCCAGGACTCATTTCTTGAGGAAAAGACGTTCTCATTCTCAAAAAGCGATTATAAAGCATCGGAAAACACGGTGGAGATAGACGGAAGCGGCGTCATGCAGACCGTTACCGTATATAATCCGTCCTCTACGATCCGAAAAATCAGCGTTGCGGTCTGGAGTGAAAAGAACGGCCAGGACGATCTGGCCTGGATCGATATGACGAAAAAATCCGACGGCACCTGGAGTACGGATCAGAACATGACGAACCTGCTGAGCAGCGGGCTCTGTCATGCCCATGTCTATGCCAATACGGCCGCTTTCCTTGGGGCCTTTGATTTTTCCGTGAAGTTCGGAATGGAGCCCTGTTCCTCGGAGCAGGAATACATTCAGAAGATCGCTCCTGCCGTGCAGCGCGTCTGCAAGAAATACGGCTATCTTCCTTCGGTGCTGATCGCCCAGAGCTGTCTGGAAAACGGATACGGTATTCCTTCCTATTGGGACAATCCGGAGATTACGGGCCTGATTTATTACTGCAACATGGTCGGACTGAAATCCGAACTGCTGTCCGCCTCCTGGGCGGAATATACGGTTTGGGGCGGAGAAAGCCTTGAGAAGAAGACGCCGGAGGTTTATAATGGAGTATCAGTGATTATCACGGACAGCTTCCGGATATATGACAGTATCGAGCAGTCCTTCGCGGATTATCTTCTGTTCATGAAGTATGCGAGCAACTATGGCGTGGGAGGGACTCCGAAGTACGGGGAAACCATCCTGAAGCAGAAAGATCCGGAGAAGCTGATCAAGGCTGTTTCCAGGAGGGGTTATGCCACCGGAACGACCTATCCGACGTCCGTGATGAGGATCATCAACAAACACAATCTGACCCAGTATGACGACCTGAGCAAGGTGAAGGCTACGAAGTTCTAGTACCGAAGCCGGAGCTGTCAGGTCCCGGAAAAAACAAGAGGTACTGAGCATGAAAAAACTTCGAAACCGCATGCTGCTGGCGCTGCTTACCGCGTCGCTGGTTGTTTCCCTGACGGCCGCTGCTTCCTTTGCGGAGGAGGAAGTGACGCAGGAGCAGGTGACGGAAGAGCAGAGCGCTGTGACGGAAACGTACGACGGTTCACAGACGGAAGACCGGGAACCGGAGCCGGGTTTGGGGGATGCGGCAGAGGAAGAAACGGATGTTCCGGGTGAAATAACGGAGGATCCGGCAGGAGAAACCGGCGGCGGACAGCCCGGAACCGAAGAGCCGGACCCGGAAGAAGAGACTCCGGATGCTGACGGGGAAGATGCTGAGCCATCCGTCCCGTCGGACGAAATAACGGAAGAAATTCCGGACTCCGGGGATGAAACGGAAGAAATCCAGGATCCCTCTCAGGAAACGGAAGAGACCCCGGAAGCCGCTGACGGAACGGAAGAGACCGAACCGCAGCAGGAGCCGGCGGTAACACCTGCGCTTTTGGAAGAGGAGGAGGAACCGGAGCTTCTCCCCGAAGAGGAGAAGGAAGAGAACACTTCTGTTACGAAAGCCGCAGCCAAGGCAAAAATCAAGCTGAGTTCCGCGGAAATCCCTCATGAATGGCTGACATATACCGGCAAGGCCCGGACTCAGACGGTAAATTCCGTTGTCAAAGCGATCGTAAACGGGAAGGAGAAAGTCCTGACCCGTTATCAGGATTATAAAATTTCCTATCAGAACAACATCAATGTGGGAACGGCGTCCGTGACGTTTACCGGCAAGGGCGATTATACCGGTTCCATCACTAAAACCTTCCTGATCCGGCCGGCAAAGACCGCCCTGACGACAGTGGCTCCCGGGACCGGCAAACTGACGGTCAAATGGAAAAAAGTGGCGGATCAGACCGACGGTTACCAGATCCAGTACAGCCCCAAAAGCGACTTCTCGTCGTCCCGAAAGACCATTACGGTTGCGGACAGCGCCAAAACCGCAAAGGTCTTAAAAAACGTGGCTGCCGGGAAGAGTTATTACGTCCGGGTGCGCACGTTCAAAACCGTGGACGGCCGGAAAATCTATTCCACCTGGAGCTCCAAGCATAAAGTGTCCATGGCCTGGAACCTGATTTATGTTTCCGGCAGCGGAATAACCCGGAAAGTGGAAATGGTGAACCCGAAAGCCGTTTATAACCGGGTTCAGGTGGACATCTGGAGCGATACCGGCGGGAAGGATGATGTCCACTGCTATACGATGAAAAAGAACGCGGAAGGAACCTGGCGCGTGGAAATCCTGACGGGTTATCTGAGCCATTACGGAACCTGCTATGCGGAGTGCTTCTACGGGAAGACTTCGCTTTCCACCAAAAAGTTCACGGTTTCGAAAGAGGATCACGATGCTTCGAAAAACACACTCGTTGTCGGCGGATCCGGCGTGAGCCGGGCGATCCGGCTTTCCAACCCGGCATCTTCCTATAAGAATGTGTATGCTGCAGTATGGAGCCAGGAAGGCGGCCAGGACGATATGAAATGGCTTGCGCTGGAAAAACAGGAGAACGGTTCCTGGTATCTGAAGTTCTCTACGGTATTTCTGACGCACAGCGGAAAATGCAATGTGCATGTCTATGCCAATGACCAGAGTGTTTTCCTCGGCAGCGAAACCTTTAACTGCACGCTGACCAATTCGGCCATCCAGTGGAATCCTTCCTGGGAATTCGCCGATTACTCCAAAGTCCATACCGGGACGGCGAAGCTCTACCGGGCTTCCACGAACCGGAAGGGCATTGTTGTGGGCATCAATTCCGGGCATGGCACCATCCTTCCGGCCGGACAGGATAATTACGTCTACAGCCATCCGGATAAGACTCCGAAGACCACCGGCGGATCCACTGCTGCCGGCGCAGTCTGGACTATCTGCGACAACACCGGCATGAGCTTTAATGACGGAACGCCGGAAGCCCAGGTTACCCTTGAGCAGGGGCTGATTCTCCGGGACGTCCTGCTGGACGCCGGATATGACGTTATTGTGATCCGGGAAAACAATGATTCCGGACTGGACGTTATTGCCCGGACCGTGATCTGCAATGAACTGGCAGACTGCCATATTTCCCTGCACTGGGACGGAGACGGCCTTGGATACGACAAGGGCATCTTTTACATGTCGGTGCCGGACGCGATCAAGGGAATGTATCCCACGTCGACGGTCTGGAGCCGGAGCGATCATTTCGGCGAATGCCTGATCAGCGGCCTCCGGGCCCAGGGCCTGCCGATTTTCTCCTCCGGATCCATGCAGATGGACCTGATGCAGACCTCTTACAGCAAGGTTCCTTCCATCGACATCGAGCTGGGCAACCAGTCCTCGACCCATACACAGGGGGATCTTCAGAGAAGGGCCCAGGGTCTGCTGGCCGGAATTAATCTGTTTTTTAATCAATAATTAAACGGAAGCTGGAAACAGAATGTCAAAATCAATTCCTGAGATCCGGGCCGAGCGATTCAGCATCGCGGATCCGGACACCTATCTTCTTTTCGGTTCCTGGCCGAAGGGAGCAAAACCGATGGTGACCTTCAACGGGGAACCGGTGGAACCGGCTGTTTTTCCCTGGTTTGACCGGGCTGCTGTGGAGCGGATTGAATTTGTGGAAGATCCCGATATGGAGGATATCCGCATGGAAATCCGTCTGCCGAAGGAGAGAAGCACCGGACACCTGATCGTGGAAGGAAAAACAGAGGAAGGGTCCTTTAAGTGGTGCAACAACAGCGCGAAGGATCTGGAACGCCTTCCGCACTGCCCCCAGTTTAACATTGAGCAGGCCGTGCGGAACAGGGAAGACGGAAACTGCAGCGTCAACGGCTGGACCGCGTCGCCGGATCCGGTGGAGATCCGTGTGGAGGATCCGGCCGGGGAAGCCATTGCCTGCCGCATCCGGCGTTTTTCCCGTACGGACGTGGCCGCCGCGTATCCCGAAAGCACCATTGACGACAACAACGCCTTTAATATCCTGATCGAAGGGTATCCCGGCAACGGGCTGACCGTGATCTTTACCTGCGCTTCCGGGGAGGAGCGGAAAGAGGTTTTCTTCGGGGGCTCCGCCAGAGCCGGCGCGCATCTGAAAAGTTTTGCCGGAAGGGCCTGGCGTTTTGCGCGGACCAAAGGCATCAAGGCTGTTCCGGGCAAGATCCTTTCCAAACTCCGCGGGGACGATAAACCCATTGAATATAAGAAATGGTATCCGTATCATTTTCCGAAAGAAGAGGAACTGGCAGAGCAGCGCAAAACGGTGTTTGAATATGCCCCGAAGATTTCCATTGTGGTGCCGCTGTATAAGACTCCGGAGTTTTTCCTGAAGAAACTGGTGGATTCTGTCCGTGCCCAGAGCTATTCCAACTGGGAGCTCTGCCTGTCGGACGGCAGCGGGGAGGATTCTCCGATCGCCGGCATGCTGCAGGAACTGCAGGCCGAAGAGCCGCGGATCGTCGTGATCGGCCATGACGTCCAGCACCGGATCGCGGAGAATACAAACCGGGCGATAGAAGCCGCGACCGGCGAGTTCATTGCCTTTGCGGACCATGACGACGAACTGGCGCCGAACGCGCTGTTCGAATGCGTCAGCGCGCTCAATGTGCAGCGGGATCTGGATATCCTCTATACCGATGAAGACAAAACGGACGAAAAAAGCCGGACCTTCTTTGAACCGCAGATGAAGCCGGAATTCAACCCGGGCCTTTTATGCACGGTCAATTACATCTGCCATCTGCTGGTCGTCCGCCGGACCCTGCTGGATCAGGTCGGCCTTTTGAACGGCGAGTTTGAAGGAGCGCAGGACTATGACCTGACTCTTCGCCTGACAGAGGCCAGCCGGAAGATCAAAAGGATCCCGAAGGTTCTGTATCACTGGCGAAGCCACAGCGCCTCGACCGCCGAAGATCCCGAGAGCAAGCGTTATGCCTTTGACGCGGGCCGCCGGGCCATCCAGGCCCATTATGACCGCTGCGGCATTAAAGCGGAAGTGTTTGACGGGGAATTCCCGGGTCTTTACCGGACGCGCTTTTTCAGGGATCATGATCCGCTGATCTCGATCCTGATCCCGAATAAGGATCATATCCGGGATCTGAAGCGCTGCATCGAATCGATCGAAAACCGTTCAACCTATCCGAATTACGAATTCGTTATCATCGAGAACAACAGCGAAGCGCAGGAAACGTTCGGCTATTATAAAGAGCTGGAGGAAAAAGATCCGAAAGTCCGGGTCGTTTACTATGAGGGCGGTTTCAATTTTTCCGCGATCAATAACTTCGGCGAGCAATACGCGAAGGGAGAGTACCTTCTGCTTCTGAACAATGATACGGAAATGATCAACCGCGACTGTCTGGAGGAACTTCTGGGATACTGTATGCTTCCGGATGTCGGCGCGGTCGGCGCGCGTCTGTTTTATGAAGACGACACGGTCCAGCATGCGGGGGTTGTCGTCGGGTTCGGCGGCGTGGCCGGGCACTGCTTCGTCCAGCAGCCCCGCACATCGACCGGATACTGCCACCGGATCATCTGCGCCCAGGATTACAGTGCCGTTACCGCGGCCTGTGTGATGGTGGACCGGAAGGCCTATCATGAGATCGGGTGCATGACCGAAGAGTTTGCCGTAGCCTTTAACGATATCGATATGTGCATGAAGCTGCAGGAGAAGGGCTACCGGGTGGTTTATAATCCCTACGCCGAGCTTTATCATTATGAATCCAAATCCCGCGGCACGGAGGATACGCCGGAGAAAAAGGCCCGTTTCAACCGGGAGATCGACCTGTTCAAGAAAACCTGGCCGAAGATCCTGGCCGAAGGAGATCCCTATTACAGCCCGAACCTGACGCTGTTCAGCCAGGACTTCTCCCTTCGGAAAAATCACTGAATGATGAAACCCCGGCATTTGAGTGCCGGGGTTTCATATATACTGAGATTAGAGTAAGAATATGGTATGAGAAATGGCGGCAGGGAAGCGTCCCGGTGTCGTCATTTTATTTTCTCCGTAAGAAGCGATTCGATATAGGCTGTAAGATAAAAGAGAATTTCATAATGGATAAACTGTTCGGAACTGCTGTCCCATAAAAAGCGGATATCCGCCGGGAATTCGTCGTCGGCATCCCAGAACTGGAACCAGACGGGGAAAAAGTCGAAGACGGGGAGAAGACAGCTGACGTCGCCGCCTTTGACGGGGGTGCCGCCCAGCTGTTCGCAGGCTGCTTTAAGCCGGTCCGCCGATCCGGCGAAGGGAGCGATGATTTCGTCGGTATAAAGACGTTTCGCATGGCCGGCGCCGAGAATGCCTCCGAGATCCGCAACGCTTTTCCATTCACCGGAAAGCGGAGGAAGGTCCGGGACATCCGCGTGGTAGCAGAACAGGTCGTAGATGGCCATTTTGATGTCGTGGGGCGCCTTCTCGGAGCTGCCTTTCAGGGTAATAAAGCCATCCCGGCGGTCCACCTGCCAGCAGGTGTTCAGCACACGGATATAGAGATAATCTTCGTCACAGTCCAGATTGAATTTCGAGATCAGAAGCTCCTGGTCACAGTCCAGGAAGGCTGCACGGGAGGCTTCCGCCATCGCGTCATGATTGCCGCACATTTTGAGGGTTCCTTTCATAAACAGTTTTTTTCGCTGCAGACTGTGCAGGGAAATCTGTTCTGGCGACAGGGGGACGGTTCCCTGTCGTCGTTTTACTGCAGGCTATGCAGAGAAATCTATTTTGGCGACAGGGAAGCGTCCCCCCGTCGCCAAAATTAACCGTTCCTTTGAAGTTGTGGATCAGCCGGCCTGTTTCAGATTCAGAGCGGTGGTGAAATCCGCTTCTGTGACAGCATGGGTCGGGCAGACTTCCACGCAGTGGCCGCAGTTGGTGCACTTGCTGTAGTCGATGGCCGCCAGGTTGTTTGCGACAGCAATCGCGCCGGCCGGACATTCCTTCTCGCATTTTTTGCAGCCGATGCAGCCCGTCTTGCAGGCGGGGCGTACCACAGCGCCGGAGAGGGTATTGCTGCAGGTGACGACCGTACGGACGGTGTCGTTCAGCAGCTTGATGATGTGATTCGGGCAGGCCGAAGCGCAAAGACCGCAGCCGATGCATTTTCCGGCATTGATATGGGCCAGGTCATCTTTGATGACGATGGCGTCGTTCGGGCAGACCTCGGCACAGTCGCCATAGCCCAGGCAGGCAAAGGTGCACAGCTTCCGGCCGCCGAACAGGAGGTTGGCGCCGGCACAGGTATTGATACCCTGGTATTCCTCCTTTAAGACCGCGGTATTGCAGTCGCCCTTGCAGCAGACGATGGCGACTTTTTCTTCCACGTCTTCCGCCTCCAGGCCGAGGATCGCGGCGATTTCAGCCGCAACTTTGTCGCCGCCGGGCAGGCAGCGGTTGGCTTTGTCTTCGTTTCCGGCAGCCAGTTCCGCCGCGTAGTTGTCGCAGCCGGCGTAGCCGCAGGCGCCGCAGTTGGCGCCGGGCAG
>CADBNG010000051.1 GCA_902795985.1 uncultured Lachnospiraceae bacterium | reverse complement strand
TCTGGACATGGATACCGTCTTTGAAGGCGACAAGATCCAGACCCGTACCGAAGGCGTATTTGAAGGCATCACCGGCCGCCTTTCCGTTCTCAACGGCCATTCCTACGAAGGTTACGAAATTCACATGGGCCGCGATGACGCCGGGAAGAAATCCGTTCTTTATGGCAGCGGAAACGTTTACGGCACCTATGTCCACGGCGTTTTCGATGCCGGCGGCGTAGCCGAGGCCATCCTTGCCCAGATCTGCCGGGAAAAGGGTCTGGACCCTTCACAGCTTGCCTCTTTTGACGCAAAAGCCTACAAGGAGCAGCAGTACGATAAACTGGCCGACGTGATCCGGAACAGCATGGATATGGAATTGATCTACCGGATAATAAATAAAGAGATCTGACTGGAAGATACAGGTCTTCAGGGAGCATGAAAAACCAGCACACCACCAATACCATTGATTTCACAACCGGCAACGTGACGGGCCAGCTGCTGAGGTTCGCCACGCCGTTTTTTCTTTCCGGACTTCTGCAGATCGTCTACAATATGGTCGATATGATCATCGTCGGGCAGACCCTGGGAAAGATGGGGCTGTCCGCGGTATCGATCGGCGGAGACGTCGCCGGTTTCCTGACCTTTTTCGCCATGGGCTTTTCCAGCGCCGGGCAGGTGATCATCGCCCAGTTCCTGGGGGCAAACGAGCATAAAAAGCTTGGTTCCTTTATCGGGACGATGTTCTCTTTCCTGATGCTTCTGGGTGTAACGCTCAGTGTGGTCTGCCTCTTTCTCCGCGAGCCGATCCTGCGCGTCATGAACACGCCCGAAGAGGCGTTTTCCGAGGCTCTGGCGTATTCCACGATCTGCATGGCAGGTCTGATCTTCATTTACGGATACAACACCGTGAGCGCGATTCTGCGCGGCATGGGGGATTCGATCCGGCCGTTTTATTTTATCAGTATCGCGGCCGTCCTGAACATCCTGCTGGACCTCCTGTTCGTAAGGGGTATCGGCATGGGCAGCGCCGGCGCCGCGGCGGCGACCGTGATCAGCCAGGGAGTGTCCTTCCTTCTGTGCGGGATCTATATCCTGCGGCATAAGAGCAGTTACCAGCTCCAGATCACCTTAAAAGGGCTGTTTCATATCGAAGGGGCCATGCTGGCCCGTCTGGTCCGGCTGGGCATTCCCATGGCGATTAAATTCGCCTCCGTCCAGTTTTCCAAACTGTTCGTCAACTCCTGGATCAATTCCTACAGCTATGAGATCTGCGCTTTCGCGGGCATTGCCAATAAGATCACGAACGTCTCCTACCTGATCTCCGGTTCCTTCCATATGGCCGGGGCATCCATGGTCGGCCGGAATATCGGCGCGATGAAATACGACCGGGTGAAGCAGATCATGTTCGCGGTCTATAAAGTCAGCATTATCCTGATGGCCATTATGTGCATTGTGAACGCGTTCTTCCCGAGACAGCTGTACAGCCTGTTCACGAGCGAAGAGGACGTCATCGCCGTCGGAATGACCTTTGTACCGATCGCGATGATCTATTATGCGGCCTGCGCGACCCGCTCCGGCGCGAACGCGCTGATCAACGGCAGCGGGAACTACCGCATCAATTTCCTGACGGCCATCTTTGACGGCATCGTAAACCGTATCGGCCTGTCCGTCCTCTTCGGCCTGGTACTGGACATGCGGCATACCGGCTTCTGGCTCGGCGACGCGCTGGCCGGGTTCACACCGTTCGTGATCGGGATTCTCTTTTATTTCAGCGGACGGTGGAAGAAGAGCAGCGCGATCGAATAAAACGGGAGAAAGCCCTGCCGCCCGGCCGGAAAAAGCCGTTTTTCGGAAAAATGTCAGGAAAAAAGGAGAAGGGCTTTATCATGTTTGTGCAGGTTTCCGATTCCTCAATCCTCATAATTGTGGTAAAATAATAATTCAAGTAGTGTATTGCACCCGGCGAGAGGAACCCCGGACGCCCTTTTCGGACGGGAACAGAAGCCGGAAAGCCCCGTTCCGGAGGAACTGCGTGAAGAGAATTCGACGGTATATATGCCTGATAACAGCGCTGGCATTGCTTGTTTCCGGCTGCGGCT
The DNA here is from genome assembly GCA_902795985.1 of uncultured Lachnospiraceae bacterium. Next base: position 1,617 of record CADBNG010000051.1, on the reverse strand, counting down.
CCGTGATACTGGAAGACAACAGCGGAAAGGAAGCGGCAGCGCAGGCGTCCGAAGTACGGGAGGAAACACCGGCTCCGACGGCATCACCGGCACAGACGCCCGCGGCGACAAAAACACCGTCCCCGACACCGCTTCCCCATGAGGGAAACGAAACGGCAAAGGTCACGGTATCGGCAACGCCCGAACCGACCAAAACGCCGGAACCGACGCCGGCGGAATCCTCGGTCGCGCCGATCGAGAACGAGGTCGCGGCGCTGATACAGAATTACGGCGGAGAGTGGTCGGTCTATTTCCAGCGTCTGGACACCGGTGAAAGCTTCTGCGTGAACGAGATGTCGATGGTGGCGGCCAGCCTCATCAAACTGTATGTTTACGGGACCGTTATGGAGCAGATCGAACAGGGCATCCTTCCGGAAGGCGTATACGACGATTCCCTGTGGTACATGATCACTGTCAGCGACAATACCTCCTGCAATTACCTGATCGATACGGTCGGGTTCGACGCGGTCAACGAGTTTATCGAGCGGAACGGTTTTATCCATTCCCATCTGAACCGCAGGATGCTTGAATATAACGGATCGGAGAACTATACTTCGACAATCGACTGCGGTCATGTGATCGAACAGGCCCTCCGCGGGACCTATGTTTCGGAATATACCTCAGGCCGTCTGCTGGAAGCGCTGCGGAACAGCGAACGGACCTGGAAGATCCCTGCCGGCATCCCGGAAGGGATTGTGACCGGCAATAAGACCGGAGAACTGGACAATATTGAAAACGACGCGGCTTTCGTGGAATCCCCGGCATGCACCTACGTCCTTTGCGTCATGACGGCCGGCGTGGATTCCGCAGCGGCGATCGACCAGATCGCCCAGCTGTCCGCCGTGGTCTATTCAATGCTGAATAATGAGTAAGGAGAAGCAAGATCATGAATTTCTGTACGAAATGCGGAGAACCATTAAACCCCGGCGATAAGGTCTGTACGAACTGCGGCGCCGCGGTGCGCCCCAGCATGCAGAGCGCGGGGCAGGTCCGGCGTTCCCAGGGCGGCACCCCGTCCGGACCGCAGAAGAAATCCGGCGTGAATCCCGTCGTGATCATCGTGCTTATTCTGATTGCGGCGATCGCAGTCGGCGCGGCCGTGATTTTAACGAACCGGAATAAAAACAATTCGGCGGCGAAAGAGGACGACACAAAGGTCAAGGTCGTGGAATCTTCCGAAGGCAGCGCGGCGGCATCGTCCGGCAGCGCCGCTTCTTCCGCGACGTCCGCGGCAGCTGCAGCGGCGAAGACCCAGACTCCGACCCCGGAACCGAAGGAAACGCCGATTTCGGAGACGCCGTACTATGTTACCGGCGTTGCCAGCGAGATCCATCTGTATGAAAAACCGGAACAGAACAGCCTGCTGGCCGGCGACCTGAAAAATGGAGCGGTCGTCCGTCTGCTGGATCAGAAAGATGAGATGTTCTGGAAGGTTTTGACGGATAAGGATGTGGCCGGATATATCGACCGCCATTATCTGACTGACGAAAAGACCGCGGTTACCGATCCGAAGACGGTGTACGTCAGCGGCGTTAAGAATACCCTTACGCTGTACAAGCAGCCCAACGACATGGGTGA
>CADBNG010000050.1 GCA_902795985.1 uncultured Lachnospiraceae bacterium | reverse complement strand
TATCTTGCGCTTTCTTTCCTTTTGAAATGCGGTCCTGAACAAGTGTTTTGCAGAGGCTTAGGCCATGATCGCTTTTTCCCTCTTCCCCTCTCTTGACAAGCATTTTCCTTTCTAATAAAATAAGCGGGATAATCGCAATGCGGCTGCGCGCGCTGCACGCTGTACGGTTATCCCATTACCGCAAGCAGTTTGGAAAGGATGAAAAGCAGTACCATGGAAGAGAAAAAGAACGTTCTGACCTATGCAGGCCTGAAGAAACTCGAAGACGAACTGACTTTCCTTAAAGTCGAAGAACGCAAACGGATTGCGGAAAAGATTAAGGAAGCCAGAGAGCAGGGCGATCTTTCCGAGAATGCCGAATATGATGCCGCAAAGGATGAGCAGCGTGACATCGAAGCCCGGATCAGCGAGATCGAAAAAATTCTGAAAAACGCAGAAGTCGTAACGGACGAAGATTACGAAAGCGGTGTGATCGGCATCGGCTCCAAAGTAAAACTTCTGGACAAGGAGTTTGATGAGAAAGTGGAATACACCATCGTCGGCAGCACGGAGGCGAACAGCCGCCTGGGCTACATCTCCAATGAATCCCCCATCGGCAAGGCACTGATCGGCGCGAAGCGCAATCAGGTCGTGACCGTCGAAACGCCGGCCGGATCGATCAAATATAAGATCCTGTCCATAAAAAAAGCGGAGATCTGAGCGAAAGAAGAGATTCTGCCCATAAACGGGCAGAGATCATGCCGCATACAGGAACCGGCCCCAAAAGGCTGGGATCGGATAAAAAGAACCATTGATGTGTCCCGGAACTTCCCGGGACACAATATTCATAAGCACAGGAGAAAAACATGGCAAAGCAGGAGAACCTCAATACGGAACAGGATGTGGGACGCCTTTTACAGGTACGCCGGGACAAGCTCGCCGAGCTTCAGGCAGGCGGCAGGGATCCTTTTGTTATCCGGAAATATGACGTGACCCATCATTCCAAGGAAGCCAGAGAGCTGTATGAGGCTCATGAGGCAAAGCTTCTGGCCGGGAGAGCGCCGGTCAATACCGAAGGGATGGATGAGGCCGCAGCCCGCGCCGCCGCGAAAGAAGACTACAACGAGCGCCGGGCCATCATGGACGCGGATCCGATTCCGGTGTGCATTGCCGGCCGAATGATGTTCAAGCGTGTCATGGGCAAGGCTTCCTTCTGCAATATCTCCGATCTTCAGGGCAGCATGCAGGTCTATGTTTCCCGCGACGGAATCGGGGAAGAGTCCTATGCGGATTTCAAAAAATCCGACGTGGGCGACATCTATGGTGTGAAAGGCTATCTCTTCCGGACCATGACGGGCGAGGTATCCGTGCATGCTTCCGAGATGACCCTTCTTTCCAAGAGCCTGCAGATTCTTCCCGAAAAATACCATGGAATTACCAATACCGATCAGAGATACCGCCAGAGATACGTGGACCTGATCATGAATGAAGAAGTGAAGGAGACCTTTATCAAGCGCTCCCGCATCATCAGCAGCATCCGGCGCTACCTGGACGGACAGGGCTTTCTGGAAGTGGAAACGCCGATGCTTGTTGCCAACGCCGGCGGCGCGGCGGCCCGTCCTTTTGAAACCCATTTCAATGCCCTGGACGAAGACTTCAAGCTTCGCATTTCGCTGGAGCTGTACCTGAAGAGACTGATAGTCGGCGGCCTGGAGCGGGTTTATGAAATCGGCCGTGTTTTCCGGAACGAAGGGCTGGACACCCGCCATAATCCGGAATTCACCCTGATGGAGCTGTATCAGGCCTATACGGATTACAACGGAATGATGGACCTGACGGAGAACATGTTCCGCCATGTGGCACAGGAAGTGCTGGGCACGACCACCATTGTCTACAACGGAATTGAGATGGACCTGGGCAGGCCTTTCGAGCGCATCACCATGGTGGACGCGGTGAAAAAGTATTCCGGCGTGGACTTCGATCAGGTTCCGGATGATGAAGCGGCCAAAGCCCTGGCGAAAGAGCATAAGATCGAGTTCGAAGAACGCCATAAGAAAGGCGATATTCTCAACCTGTTCTTTGAGGAGTACGTGGAAGAGCATCTGATCCAGCCCACCTTTGTGATGGATCATCCGATCGAGATTTCCCCGCTCACCAAGAAAAATCCGGACAAGCCCGGATATGTGGAGCGTTTCGAGATGTTCATGAACGGCTGGGAGATGTGCAACGCCTACTCCGAGCTGAACGATCCCATCGACCAGAGAGAACGTTTCCGCCAGCAGGATCTGAATGCCGCGGCCGGAGACGAAGAGGCCCAGCATACGGATGAGGATTTCCTGAACGCGCTGGAGATCGGCATGCCCCCGACGGGCGGTATCGGATACGGCATCGACAGACTTACGATGCTTCTTACCAACAGTCCTGCGATTAGAGATGTATTGCTGTTCCCGACGATGAAGAGCCAGAAATCCGGCAGCGAAGAAAAGCCTGCCGCAGACGCGGGACAGCCGGCGGCTGAAAAATGCTGTCCGGAAGCCGGAACGACCTGCTGCGTGGAAGCGCCGATCGATTTCTCCAACGTCACCATCGAGCCTCTGTTCGAAGATCAGGTGGATTTTGAGACCTTCAGCAAGTCGGATTTCCGGGCGGTCAAGGTCAAAGACTGCATTGCCGTGCCGAAGAGCAAAAAGCTTCTGCAGTTTACGCTGGATGACGGGACCGGCACGGACCGCACCATCCTGTCCGGCATCCATGCCTATTACGAACCGGAAGAGCTGATCGGCAAGACCTGCATCGCTATCACCAACCTTCCGCCGAGAGCTATGATGGGGATCGAATCCTGCGGCATGCTGCTTTCCGCAGTCCATGAAGTGGAAGGCGAAGAGAAGCTGAATCTTCTGATGGTGGATCCGCACATCCCGGCAGGGGCAAAGCTGTATTAAACAAATTACAACAAAACAATGAAGCACTTTCACGAAGGTTGTCCTATTGGATAGCCTTCTTTTTTACGATATGTGTTTAGATATGGACTATGAGGGCACTCTCCGGATATAATTACCGCGAGGGTGCTCATTGTTGTGAAGGAGGTGGATTTCATGGCGATTGAGCGGAGAAAAGACAGCAGAAAACGAGTATTAAAGGAACTGGAAATAATAGGATTTGGCATTAAATACTGTGCTGAAAAAAACAGGAGAGAAAAGGAGAAGTGATTCTACGAATCTCTGATGATTTTGAACCGGATAGAATAGCAGAAAGCGGACAATGCTTTCGATGGACGAAAACAGACGATTCCACTTATCGTATCATTGCAGGAAAATCCTGTCTTTATATTACAGCATCTGGAAATGGCTGCTATGATCTTGACTGCAGCGAAGAAGAGTACAATTCTTTCTGGAGTGATTATTTTGATTTTCAGGAGGATTATCGCAGCATCCGAGAGAAAATTGATCCGGAGAAGGATCCGTTCCTTTGGAGAGCGGCAGAGCAGGAAAAAGGGATCCGCATTTTGAGACAGGATCCTTGGGAGATGCTGATTACATTCATCATTTCCCAGAACAAAAACATCCCGGGAATTTGCAGCTGCGTGGAATCGCTTTCGGAAAAGTGTGGTGAAAGAAAGATAGATTCTAAAGGAAAACAATACTATGCGTTTCCTGAACCGGCGGAAATCCTGGCATTTTCCGAAAGTGATCTTACCGCATGCAAACTGGGGTATCGTACAAAGTATGTGTATGCAGCTGCCAAAGCGGTTATGAGTGGGATAATAGGTTTTAACGGCCTTTCAGAAGCGGATGAGAAGGCCGCGATACCTGAATTGACCGGACTTTTCGGAGTCGGCATCAAGGTGGCCAACTGCGTGTCCCTGTTTGGGCTGCACCATCTCAATGCCTTTCCGATTGATGTCTGGATCAAACGTATTCTGGCCCGGGAATATCCGGATGGTTATCCTTTTGATCAATATTCACCGTACAACGGGGTGTACCAACAGTATATGTTTGCATACTACAGACATACGAAGTGAGAAAGTATGGTTTCATTAAGAACTTTGACAGAGTATGTTCCTGGGACAAGACGATTTCGGATGAGCTTGAATTCTGTCATCCGGCGTAAGAGGAAAAATTCATGAAGCATCATATCATTGTAAAATTTACAGAAGGGACGGATGTTAACTCCCTAACCGACCCAGTGCGTGAGATCTTTGAAGAGACACTGAGAATTCCGGGAATCCGTCATGTGGAACTGAAGGTGTCGAATTCTGACCGGGCGAACCGTTACGACCTGATGATCGTAATGGATATGGATAAAGAAGCTCTGGGAGCATACGATGTGTCGGAACCACACCTGCGTTGGAAGAGAGAATATCAGGACCGGATTGCGAAAAAGGCAATATTCGACTGCGATGACTGACCATGACAGATGCACAGTGGGATAAATTATTAAAGATCAGAACTGCCGGGCGGGATGATTCCCATTCAGACCGGTACCGGTTTCCCTATGAGCCGACGCCGTATTCCGTGCTGGAACGGCTGGCACAAAGTGGGTATCTGACGAAGAAAAATACGCTTCTGGATTATGGCTGCGGTAAAGGACGGGTGCCGTTTTTTCTTGGCTTTCAGAGCGGATGCCAGTGTGTTGGAATTGAAGCGGACGACAGGATTTATGCAACGGGGATGGAAAACCTTCAGACAGCAGTGTCCGCGGGAAAAGTTGAGCTTCATTGCGGGGAAGCAGAGTATTATACAGTACCGAAAGAGGTTGACAGGATTTACTTTTTCAACCCTTTTTCAGTGGAAATCCTGAAAAAGGTCATTGCCCGTATCCTGCAGTCATCGTATGAGGAACCACGAGAGATCCTGTTGTTCTTTTATTACCCGGCGGATGAATATGTCTCTTACCTGATGACGGTTCCGGAACTGATGTTTCTGGATGAGATCGACTGCAGGGACCTTTTTCCGAAGGAGAACGCACGGGAGCGGATCATGATTTTTGAAGTGAACGAACAAATCTTATGATACAACGGAGGACAATACGGTGTTCAATACAGGTACAGTAATCGGCATCAATGCTTCATCAGGATATGAGGGGTGAACGGGTCCGCGATCCGGGATTCCGCTGAAGATGCCGGAGATCAGTCCAGTATCGTGATCCGTCCTTCCACATGGGCGTCCAGATCCCGGTGCGTCGCAAAGTATTCCTCAATCAGGTTGTTGACGGAAGTGGAAACCACCCGCGGCGTCATGTTCTTCTCCACCTCGGCGCGCGGCACGCCCATGAATTCATCGAAACTCTGGAAATGATAGTTCTGCAGGGCGATCAGCAGTTCCTGGTCGTCACGGATGGGCTCGCCGTTCAGGCTGAGTTCTTCCAGCGCATGGGTGCTTTTCCGGTAAACGATTTTTACGCCTTTGGAATACTGATAGAACTCCGTGTGGCCTTCCCAGGCTTCATCACGGAAGATATGAAGGATCATCCTTCGGAATTGCTCTCCGGTGACTTTCAGCATCCAGAGAACATCGTCGAAAGGCGTATTCTCCACGATGTCCTGATACTCGATGATCGGCCCCATTTCTTCCTTGCGGATGGCTCCGGAACCCATCATCATGATGTCAAAACTGGATTCCCACTGGATCAGGTCGGCGTACAGGTTGCCCATTTCGGTCTCCTGGATCCGGGACGGATGGGTCAGTGTCCGCGCGAAGTTGGTCACGATACGGTGATATTTGGTGTCGGTTTCGCTCTTATAACTGGAAAGGAGGGCGTCCATGACCGGATCGGTGGGGCACAGATCTTCCCGGACCGGGACCAGCTGCCACTGCAGATCCTGGATCCTGTTGCGGAAGGTGTCGTAGACAATGTCGAAGCGTCCGATCTGTCCGGTCCCGCTCCCGGCCTGGACGATGGGAATCCCGTTCACGGTTTCCGGCTCACCCATAAAGGTGTGGGAATGGCCGCCGATAATCAGGTCGACGCCCCAGGCCGGATCGAGCAGTTCAGCGAGTTTTCGGTCCTCCTCGATGCCGATATGGGTGATGAGCACGACCATATCCGTATGCCGGGTCCGGTAGTTGTCGCAGATGATGCCGACCTCCCTGGCGGCTTCCTCCACATTGACAAAGGTGCCGATGACCTTTTCCATCCGGGTTGTAGCCAGAATCTCCTCTGTCACGATTCCGATGAACAGGATCCGGACGTCGTTGACCTCCATCTGAAGATAGGGACTGAACAGGCGGGAGTTGTTCAGCGTGACGAAGACATTGGCGTTGATGATCGGAAAACGGGCGCATTTTTCGAGGAAAAGCAGATGGGAGAGCCCGTAATCCAGCTCGTGGTTGCCGACCGTCGATACGTCCGGTGAAAGAAGGTTCATCAGGTCGATGGTGGAAAGCCCGAGATACTCGGAATCGATGACCGAACCGCGGAACATGTCCCCGGCATTAATGTAGACCACGCCTTCTTCTTCGGCGCGGACTTTTTTGACATAACCGGAAAGCCGGGAGATCCCGCCGATCCGGACTCCGTCTTCCTCATGGGGGAGAAAATCGCCATGCAGGTCATTGGAATGAAG
>CADBNG010000049.1 GCA_902795985.1 uncultured Lachnospiraceae bacterium | reverse complement strand
ATCGACTACGTTAATTGCTATCAGTATTGTCTGGCGCTGGATTTCAATAAGGAATGCGTCTCCGGCGCCGGTTCCGCCATCTTCCTGCATGCCGGAAGCGGTGAGCCGACTCTGGGCTGTATTGCGGTACCGATTGAACAGATGGAAAAAATCATGCTGTATGTCCGAGCCGGCTGCAGAATCATTATCGACACCCCGGAAGGGCTGGCCGATTACTGATATTCCGGTTTAATTCCAAATGCCAAAACGAAAGCTCCGCCGAACCTTCTGCGGAGCTTTCTTCATGCTTTTTATTGTTTTTATTTTACTGCCCGGTGTTTCCGGTTCACATGCCTTTCAAACGCCCCGCTCTCAATGAATTCCGCCAGAGCATACTGCTCGAGTACCGGAACCGGACAGGAGTAAAAGCCCAGTTTCTTACTGTATTTCTCCAGAAGTTCATCCGAAAAGATCATATACGCCGTACGGATTGCGGGCGACAGCGTTTTCGTAAAGGTGTTCATATAAATCACATGGCCTTCCCGGTCCATTGAGAACAATGTTTCAATGGGCTTCCGGTAAAAGGCAAATTCCGAATCGAAGTCGTCCTCGATGATATATCCTCCCCTTTCTTTTGCCCAGGAAAGATATTCATATCGTTTTTCCGCCGCAGCGGTGACGCCGGTAGGCCAGGAATGATACGGAGTGATGTGAAGGATCCCGGCCCCGGTCCGTGCAAGCTCGCTGCTGAGGATTCCATCCTCTCCCATTTTCAGGAAATCCACCACAGCCCCGTTCGCACGGTAAACCAGGGCAATTTTTTCGTAGGAGGGATCTTCAATACCGTAGATTTTTTCCCTTCCGAAAAGCTGCACCGTCAGCCCGTACAGATATTCGGCCCCGGAACCGATGATGATATGGGAAGGCAGAACCTCCATCCCCCTGTAACGGCGCAGATATCCCGCAATGGCGTTGCGCAGCACCGCGCAGCCGAAATGCGGGGGACGCTGCTGGAGGATCTCCGGCCGGTCGCTCAGCAGTTTCCTGATAATCCGGGTCATGGCGGGAAAATACGCTTTTTCAGCTCCGGATAAATTCTCCTCCATCTTCTCTTCCGGCAGCAGCTGCAGTTCTTTTTCCGGCATCCTTTCTTTTTGCTGCAGGCGCAGACGGTTCGCGAAAAAGCCCACCCGCGGCTTTGCAAAGATATACCCTTCTTCCTCTAAAAGAATATAGGCATTCTCCACCGTGATTACGCTGACGGAAAGATGGCCGGCCAGCTCCCGTTTTGACGGAAGCTTTTCACCGGGACGGATTTTCCCGCTGCGGATATCCTCTTTTATGCATTCATAAAGATGCAGGGTTTTGCCGGTGGTACGGCTGTGCAAATCATAGGTCAGCATGGAATTCCCTCCTTTTGCTGACCTTATATTAATGTATTAATTTGATTATTTCAACAGGGTCAATTTATCCCGGGCAGCCTCTTACGAAGAATCTTCTCCCGTTCCCGATGAAGCCTTCTGATCCTTTTCCGCAAGTTTTTTCCTTGCCGCCAGAAGAAACGGAATGGTCACAGCCGTCCCGATCAGATCTGCCAGAGGCTGTGAAAGGATAAGCCCGGTTTCCGAAAACAGATTGGACGCGATAATCACAACCGGGATAAAGAACAGCCCGCTGCGGAACGACGCCAGCAGCGAAGCCTGAAACGCGAATCCGAGACTCTGATACGTCATATTCGCCGTAATCTGCAGTGTCAGAAGCGGAAGAATCACACACTGCGCCTTCAGCGCCGCTGCCCCCAGCCGAAGAATCTCCGGATCCTCCCGGAAACAGGAAATCACCCAGTCCGCGTTAAAGAATCCGGCCAGACCGATGAACACAAGCCATCCCAGAATAAGGAACAGCAGAAACGTCATGGCTTTCCGGACCCGGTCATAGCGGCCGGCGCCGTAATTGAACCCTGCAACCGGCTGATATCCCTGGCCGAACCCGATTGCCACGCTGTACATCAGTCCGCAAACCCGGCTGACAATACTCATCGCCGCCACGGCCGCTTCCCCGCCGACCATGGCCGAACAGTGATTCAAAGCGGCTGCCGACAGCCCGAAAAGGCCCTGCCGGACCAGGCTCGGAAAGCCCACCATTATGGTCTGCGCAATCTTCTTAACGTCCGGTGTGAAATACCCGGGATTCAGCGAAACCTGGCTCTTCCCCCGTACAAACGCCAGTATCAGAATGACGAAGGATATGTACTGGGAAACGCAGGTGGCCAGCCCCGCACCGGCAATCCCCATCCCCGCATGACGGATCAGGAAATAATCCCCGAAAATATTCAGGATTCCCCCGGCCCCGAGGCCGATCATCCCGTAAAAAGCCTTCCCCTCATATCGGAGAATATTGTTCAGGGCAAAACTTCCGACCATCACCGGGACCGCAATCAAAATATAAAGCGAATACTGCTTCGCCGGCGGAAGAATCCGCTGTGTGCTTCCCAGAAGAACCATCAGCGGTTCATTAAACAGGATGCCGAATACCGCGAACAGCACGCCCAGTCCGATTCCGACATAAAACAGGGTCGCCGAAGTGCGTTTCGCCTGCTCAATTTTCCCTGCGCCCAATTCCCTTGCAATGCAGCTGCCGGCGCCTGCGCCAATCATAAATCCAATCGCCTGGATAATCGCCATCAGCGAAAAAACGACGCCTGTAGCGCCGCTCTCATTTACGCCGAGACTGCTGACAAAATAAGTGTCCGCAGTATTGTAGATATTCGTGATAAGCATACTGACGGTTGAAGGCACCGCCAGTGTGACCACCAGTTTCCAGACCGGGGTTTTTGTCATTTTATTGTATTGGGCCTGGTATCCCTGATCGGTCATGGATGCTCATCCTTTCGCTGTCTCCCGCAAAACAACATAATAATAGCCTGAATCCGCAAATCAGTCTATAAGAAATTCCGCTGCTTCCGGGTATGGAAGCCGAAAACGGCGGTGCAGAAACTCCTAAAAATCACTCTAAAAACATATAATACGCAAAATGGTTGAAACCCGATTCTCTTTTAAAACCGGGGTTCAACCACTTCTGCAGCAGGGCCGGGATTGTTTACGATAATGGGAATGTCTCCGAAAAATCAGTCCGATGGGGAACCGGCTGCGGATTTTCCGGTCCGCAACCCTTTTCATCATTTCTTCAGCACATTCTCATTATACCGGTACAGGAACGTAACGATATTCGCCCTCGTACACCCGTCGTTTTTCAGGAACTGTCCTCCCTTTCCTTTAATGATGCCGTTTTCATTCCCCCAGAGGATAGCCTTGTAGGCATCGGCTTTCGAAGGCTTGACATCCGAGAACGGGCTCTTTGAGGTCTTCGGCGCGGGTTTTCCTGCCCAGCGCCAGAGCATTGTCGCCGCTTCTCCCCGGGTCACGCCGACTTCCGGACGGAAGGTTTTATCCTTGTAGCCTTTGATGATGCCTTTTCCGACAGCCCATCGGATGGCTTTGTAGAATTTATGGCTGGAATTTACGTCCGTAAAGCTCAGCTTTGCGCTCGAGCCCGGCTCTCCTGCCATGCGGTGAAGGAACGCCACGAACTCGCCCCGGGTCACTGTATCCTCCGGATTGAAATTGACGGTATTCCGGGTGATCCTGTTATCGGCTGCCCAGTAGACCGGGACATAGTAGGTCTTGCCGGAATTGTTTACATCATAAAACCGGGTCTGGATCTTGCAGGTCGCTTTCTTTCCGTTGACAGTCTTCGCGGTGATGGTCACCTTTCCGTACTTTTTCGCGGTGACCTTCCCGTTTTTGTCAACGGAAGCGATCGTCGGATCGCTGCTCGTCCAGGTCAGCGTTTTGTTGGTCGTATTGGAAGGCGTAAAGGTTGCTTTCAGCTGAAGCGAAGACCTTGTCGCGACATCGGCGCTGGCCGGTTTCAGGGCCAGTTTGGTACAGGCAACATCACTCTTTTTAAATACTGCCCGAATCGCCTTCCCGGAAGTCGCCCGGTACGAATACTCCGGATCCGTGGAGATGCAGACATCCGTATGATTCTCGACGAAATAGCTCTCCCCGATGACTCCTTCATACCAGCCGACGAACTGATAGCCTTCATCCGGCACCGCTACAAGGGTATAATCGGAATCATACTCCACAGTCATGTTCATCGAATAATCATGCAGTTCACCATCATCGATACGGTAGCCGCCTCCCGCTGTTGTTCCCATTGACAGCCAGGTGTAATCCCCGTATTCGGCCTCCAGGGTCACTGTCAGGTTCCATATCTTCGCATAGCTTCCGCCTACAACGAACTTCCGGGTGACGAAATAGTTTTCGTCCACTTCATTGATGTAATTAAATGTCCTTCTATCATAAGTATCCGAAATTCCTACTTCTATTTCGTTGTCCTTCGTAATTGTTATCGCCTTTGTCCCGGCCTGCTGTCTCGCCGCTACCCCTAGATTATACTCAACCTCTTCAAGCAAAGCGGCGCCTTCCCCGGATTGTGCATCCGAGTAAGTTGATGCGACTGTTCCGCCGTCGATCGTCTCCTCGTGAACCGATCCGCTATACCGGTCTGTAATGCGCAGGATCCCGGTAACGGTCGTCGTGCTGACATCCTCCGACAGGTCCTCATACTGCATGCTCCCGGCAAACCACCCCGCGATCAATTCAAGATCTTCGGTGACCGGTGTCGAAGCGGGAAAAACTTCCGTTGTTCCTTTCCTGTACCAGTCGGCAAAGGTATAGTTTTCCCGAGTGGGCGTATCAGACTGAATCGTTCGCCCGTTGCCGACCCTCTGCGCTGCGACCGGCGTTCCGCCGTTGGAGTCAAAAGTCACGGTCCAGGGCTCGGGAACCGCAAAGGTTCCCTCCAGGCGTTCTCCCAGATCGACATTTTCGCCGTCCCAGGTATCCAGCCAGAGCTTCCACTCCACTGAATCGCCGGCTTCGAAAACATATCCTTCCATCATGTTGATGAAACGGGCATCTACTTCTCCGGTGCCGAGCCTGTTCCTTTGTTCCATATCCCAGTAACCGTTTTTCTGAACAGTGGTTTCATTCGCTTTATGGATCCTCACCATAACCTTCATGTAATCACCTGCCAGGACATCCTGGTAGGCCACATGGAAGGTAACGGAAGTATCTCCTTCAACGACTTCCTGCGCGACCGAAACGTCTGTAAGACAGGTATCAGAGAACACCGCGCAGACAGCGGTCATGCCGTTCTCCGGATCCACCGGAACAAAGGTATAGGTCGTTTCCGAAGAAAGCAGTTCGTCTGTATACAGGCGTCCGCTCTCTTCATAATTCTGGTCTGACGGATACCATCCTTTGAACTCCCGGTTCAGGCTCGGCACGGCCGTCAGCGTCACTTCCGTCCCTGCCGGTACGACCGGCTGGACCGCATGATCAAACACGACAGATCCGTCGGTGCCTTCCAGGGGCTCTTCTCCGATCTGCTCATAGAAGTTTTCGTCTTCAACGGTATAACTGACAGTATAGCCGCCAATCCCGCTCTTCCAGACAGAGAACATCGTGCCGGAAGGCTGTACAGGGGGTTCTTCTCCGGGAACCGCATCCACCGAGAGGACCACATTGGCTGAATCACCATAGCATTCGTAACGTATAAACTCGGCATCACCGAATCCTGCGTCACCGAAAGACATATCGGAAGCTTCCGCAAAGACCAAATCCCCCACCGGCAAAAGCAGTATATCGATATAATATGTTTCCCCTTCCTCGAAAGTAAAAGGGTCACTGAGCGTCCAGGGCACCGGATGCCCCTCAAGAGTGACCCACTTTGCATAACCAACAGTATACAAAGCGCCGTCCGGAATAGTCACCGCCGGAGCCGGTGTCTGGATATCTTTACCAGTTTCTTTGTCATGCCAAAATGAGAATTCAGTCCCGGCTATGGGTGCCTCCACCTCCAGACAGATCTCCGAGATCTCGGTCTGATCAGGCAATGCAGCGGCCGGAACCGCAGGCAGTATCAAACACAGGGCAAGGATCAGGGAAAGAAGCTTTTTCATGACGAGGGATCTCCTTTCTTGCTCAGAATCACTGTTTCTGTTGAATTAATATTATTAAAATGCTGCGTCTGATTCAAGTATCCGGATGGTTAGTTTTCGTACAGGTATGACCGTTTGCCGGTTCTATGTCCTTTTTTCGGAATGATTCTCACAATATAAGCCGGCGCCGCGCGTTAGTACGACTGCCCCATTCAATTATTGCGTCTGGATACAGGAAATGGTAGAAATTCTGACAAAAGACATGGAAAAACGCGAAAAGTAGAAATTTTAATATACAGGAGGCGAAGGGGACTGTCCCCTTCGCCTCGAAAATCGCGAAAAGTTGAAGGAGCCGAAGGGGACTGTCCCCTTCGGCTCCTTAAAGTTTCAGAAGATCCCCTTCGAAGTCAGCACTTTTTCCAGTTTCTCCGGATCGTCCGTCTTGAAGATCATGTAGGCGATCCCGTCTCTTTCACGAAGCAGCGAATACATGTACTCGATATTGATTCCGGCCTCGCTGATGATCTTCGCCACGTCGTTCAGGCCGCCGGGTTTGTCGGAAACGCCGACAGAGGTGACTTTAGTAACGGTCACGAGGAAGCCGTTCTCCTTCAGAACGCTTTCCGCCTTGTCGCAGTCGTCGACGATGATGCGGATCAGGCCGTATTCGCTGGCTTCCGCGATGTTGATGGCCATCATGTTGATGCCGGCATCGTTCAGGTCCTGAGTGATCTCCGCGAGCTGTCCGGGACGATTCTCGAGGAAGATGGATATCTGATTAATGGTCATGATGATCTCTCCTTTCTGATTCAGAAAGCGGCTGTACCGGGCTTGCCGGCCTTTTCGCCGTTATATGCCGTGAGTCGTCTGTATTCAGATCTTCCGTTTGTCAATGACCCGTACGGCCTTGCCTTCGGAACGGGTGATCGACTTGGGAGCGACCAGGTGGACACGGACGTAAATGCCAAGCATTCCCTTCAGGGCAGCAACCAGCTTCTTCTCCATGTCGGCGATCTTGCCCAGGTTATCCGAGAAGACCTCCTGGCTCATTTCCACATTCAGATCCAGCGTATCGCTGTTGTTCGCGCGGTCGACGATGATCTGGTAGTTCGGGCTGTAGCCCTGTTCGATCAGCACGGTCTCGATCTGGGACGGGAATACGTTGACGCCCTTGACAATGAGCATGTCATCGCTTCTGCCCATGGGCTTCGCCATGCGGATGTGCGTACGGCCGCAGGAGCACGGCGCGTCATTCAACACGCAGATATCTCTGGTGCGGTAACGGATCACCGGGAATGCGGTATGGGTCAGATTCGTAAAGACCAGCTCTCCCTGGGTACCGTTCGGCAGCTGCTCAAAAGTGACCGGATTGATAATCTCGGCAATGTAATGATCTTCGTTGACATGCATGCCCTTCTGTTCTTCGCACTCGAAGGAAACGCCGGGGCCTCCCAGTTCGGTCAGGCCGTAAATATCATAGGCCTTGATACCGATCTTTTTCTCGATGTCACGGCGCATCTCTTCGCTCCAGGCTTCCGCGCCGAAAATACCGGCTTTCAGTTTGATCTTGTCGCGGTAACCTCTTTCCACAATGCATTCCGAAAGGTATGCGGCATACGAAGGAGTGCAGCAAAGAATCGTTGCGCCAAGGTCGGTCATGAACTGGATCTGCCGGTCGGTGTTGCCGGATGACATCGGCAGGGTCAGGCAGCCCACTTTATGGCTCCCGCCGTCCAGACCGGCACCGCCGGTGAACAGGCCGTAACCGTAGCAGACCTGAACAATATCGTTCTCATCGCCGCCTGCGGCAACGATCGCCCTCGCGCAGCATTCGCTCCAGCAGTCGATATCTTCCTGCGTGTAGTACTTGACCACTCTTTTTCCGGTCGTTCCGGATGTGGAATGAATACGGACCGCCCTGTTTTTCGGGACCGCGAGCATTCCGTCGGGATAGGTTTCCCGCAGATCGTCCTTGGACGTGAACGGCAGCTTATGCAGGTCATCGATGCCTTTGATATCATCGGGCGTGATCCCTGCTGCCTCCATCTTGGCACGATAATAGGGCACGTTATCCCAGACGTGCTTCACAGTCTTTGCCAGACGTTCTCCCTGGAGTGCCCGGAGCTGTTCCCGGGGCATACACTCCTTTTCCTGTTGAAAGTACTTTCCCATTTCGACCTCCTGTTATAGATTATTCTTTTTTAACCGGGCCGAAACAGAATCTTCTTCACTGTTTTCCAATATCTCCCGGAAAGGTTTTCTTATTCGGCGTAATGACGCCCCAGCATAAAGGCCTTTTTGTTGACCTCGACAAATTTCGGGGGAACTCCCTCTTCGATCTGCGCCATCCACTCCTCTTCCGTAAAATCAAAATGGTTGGACAGCCGCCCGAGAAGGACCAGGTTGACCGCTTTGGAAGTGCCGGCCTGTTCGGCAAGGGACAGGCAGTCGAACGCGTCGACCTTCGCTCCTTCTGCCTTCATTTTTCCCAGAAGATTCTCCGGGTATTCTGCCGTACCGGCAATGACCGGCATCGGATTGATCTGCTGGGTATTGGTGATAATCGTTCCATCTTCCTTTAAATACCCCAGCCAGCGGGCCGCTTCCAGAAGTTCAAAGGAAAGGATCAGATCGGCGCCGCCTTTATCGACGACCGGGGAATAGACACGGTCCCCGTACCGGACATAAGTGACAACACTGCCGCCCCTCTGGCTCATTCCGTGCACTTCCGACACCTTTACGTCATAACCGGCTTTCAGCAGCATGTTGCCGAGCAGTTTACTTGCCAGCAGCGTTCCCTGACCGCCTACGCCTACGATCATAATGTTTTTCGTATCCATAATGCGATCTCCTTTCACTGTTCACTGCCCAGGGCATCGAATTTGCAAAGCTGTGTGCAGACCCTGCAGCCGACACAAAGCGTGTTGTCAACCGCGGCTTTCCCGTTCTCCATAATCAGGGCCGGACAGCCGATCTTCATGCAGGATTTGCAGCCGACGCACTTGTCCGGATCGCTGGTGATCGGTCCGGGATGCTTCACATATTTCAGCAGCGCGCAGGGCCGTCTGGAAATGATGACGCCGGGCTCTTCCGCCGCCAGCTCTTCTTTGATCGCCTCTTCGGTGGCTGCCAGGTCGTAGGGATCCACAACCCGTACCCGGCGGATGCCCACCGCATGGCAGAGGGTTTCCAGATCAATTTTGGTGCAGGGATCTCCCTTCAGGTTGAATCCGGTGCAGGGGTTCTGCTGATGCCCGGTCATCCCGGTAATGGAATTATCCAGGATGATAACCGTAGCGTTGGATTCGTTATACGCAATATTCACCAGGCCGGTGATGCCCGAATGCATAAAGGTGGAGTCTCCGATTACGGCGACCGTCTTTTTGGCCTGTTCGGGATCGGCCTTCACAAAGCCGTGGGTTCCGGATACGGAGGCGCCCATGCAGATCGTGGAATCCATGGCGGTAAGGGGCGGGACCGCTCCCAGGGTGTAGCATCCGATATCCCCGATCACATTGATTTTCCGCTTTTTCAGCAGATAAAAGATTCCGCGGTGGGGGCATCCCGCGCAGAGCGCGGGCGGACGGGCCGGAAGATCCTCCTCCAGCGTCCGGCCCTCATAAACCGGAATGCCGAGGCCTTCGGCAACAATATTCTGGCTGAATTCGTCCAGACAGGAAAACACATCCTTGCCGGTGACTTCCACGCCGATGGCCTTGCAGTGGGTCTCGATCACGCCGTCCAGTTCTTCCACAACAAAAACCTTTCCGACGGATTTTGCGAATTCCTGTATCTTTTTCACCGGAAGCGGGTTGATCATGCCGAGCTTCAGCACCGGCGCCCGGTCTCCCAGCACTTCCTTCACATACTGATAGCTGGTCGAGGAAGTGATTACGCCGAACTCACTGCTGCTGCCGGGATCGATCCGGTTGAAGGGAGCGGTCTCCGCATAATCGGCCAGCTTCTTCGTGCGTTCTTCCACGATGGGATGCCTTCTTTTGGCATTGCCGGGCATCATGATGTATTTCTGGGGCTGTTTTTCATAGGGAACCGGCTCCGGACAGACGCGTTCGCCGGTTTCCACAATGCTCTGGGAATGGGCCACGCGGGTGCACATTTTCAGAAGCACCGGGGTATCGTACTCCTCGGAGATCTCATACGCAAGCTTCGCGAACTCATAGGATTCCTGGGAGTCGGAGGGCTCCAGCATCGGAAGCTTTGCCGCAATGGCATAATGACGGGAATCCTGCTCGTTCTGGGAACTGTGCATTCCCGGATCATCCGCGACACAGATGACCATGCCGGCATTGACCCCGGTATAGGCAATGGTAAAGACCGGGTCCGCCGCCACATTCAGGCCGACGTGCTTCATACCGGCAAAGCTTCGTTTTCCGGCGAAGCTGGCGCCGAACGCGGATTCCACGGCCACTTTCTCATTCGGGGCCCATTCCGCGTATACTTCTTTGTACTTTGCGATCTCTTCCGTGATCTCGGTGCTCGGCGTGCCCGGATAACTGGACACAAAGCTGCATCCGGCCTCGTAAAGGCCGCGGGCTGCCGCCGCGTTTCCCAACATCAGTTTCTTCATATATCCGCTCTCCTGTTATTATCCCTCTATCTGCTCTTCGACCAGACGGCCGTGACAGTATCTTTCCCTGAGCACCGGTTTTTCGATCTTTCCGGTGGGATTTCTCGGAATGTCCGCGAAAATGATCTTTCTCGGCCGTTTGTACCGCGGCATGCCGAGGCAGAATTCGTTGATCTCGTCTTCCGTGCAGGTCATCCCTTCTTTTATTTCGACGATGGCCGCCGCAATCTCGCCGAGACGCTGGTCCGGCATACCGATTACCGCCACGTCCTTGATCTTGTCAAACCCGCGCATGAAGTCTTCAATTTCCACCGGATAAAGGTTTTCTCCGCCGGAAATAACCACGTCCTTTTTACGGTCCACAAGATAAATAAAGCCGTCTTCGTCTTTTTTGGCCATATCCCCGGTCATGAGCCAGTCGCCCTTTAAGACCTCATTGGTCGCTTCCGGATTCTTGTAATAGCAGATCATCACTCCGGGGCCCTTCACCGCCAGTTCGCCGACTTCTCCGGCCGGGACTTCTTCTCCGTTTTCATTCACGATCTTCGCTTTCCAGAGATATCCGGCGATGCCGATGGCTCCGACCTTCTCAATGTTCTCCACGCCGAGATGCACGCAGCCCGGTCCCAGAGATTCGGAAAGTCCGTAGTTGGTATCGTATTCATGCCACGGGAAGTATTTCTTCCAGCGGGTAATCAGGCTTTTCGGAACCGGCTGAGCGCCGATGTGCATCAGGCGCCACTGCTCCAGAAGATACTGGTCCATCCGGATCTTTCCGGATTCAATGTCATCCAGGATATCCTGCGCCCACGGCACAAGGAGCCAGACGATGGTGCATTTTTCCTCCGTAACCGTCCGAAGGATCCATTCCGGCTTGACCCCGCGAAGCAGAACTGAACGGCTTGCGGAATACAGGCTTCCGAACCAGTGCATTTTTGCGCCGGTATGATACAGCGGCGGTATGCAGAGGAACACATCGTCCCTTTTCTGCCCGTGATGCATGGCTTCCGTACGGGCGGAATTGATCAGCGCGCGGTGCTTATGCAGGATCGCCTTGGGAAAACCGGTCGTGCCGGAAGAAAAATAAATCGCGGCATAATCGTCTTCCGTCAGCTCCACGGGCGGCGCCGAGGAGGAGCAGAAGCCCATCAGCTCCCACACGTCTTCCGTATAGGACGGTCCGTCTTCTCCGACAAAGAACATATATTTCAGAATAGAAAGGTCATCCGCGATGGCATCCATACGTTCCACAAATTCCGGTCCGAAAATCAGGACTTCCACATCGGCCAGTTCCACGCAGTATTTGATTTCCCTTGCCGAGTAACGGAAATTCATCGGCACGGCGATGCATCCGGCTTTCAGCACCCCGAAGTAAATGGGAAGCCATTCCAGGCAGTTCATCATAAGGATGCCGACCTTCGTTTCCCGCCGGATTCCGCGGCTTAAAAGAAGGTTCGCGAAGCGGTTCGCCCGGCGGTCAAAATCCCTCCAGCTCATCTCCCGCCGCTTCGGGGTTCCTTTCGCGGCGCTTTCAATCAACGAGGCTTCCCTCCAGGTAACCGCTTTGTCCCTGTCTTCGGAGGGATTGGCCTCCACCAGGGCGATTTCCTTTCCGTACAGCCTCGCGTTCCGTTCCAAAAGGTCTGTAATGATCATGGTTTTACAACTCCTTTAATGATAATCCTCTAAACTCAAACTTTAACAGTTTGGCGCTTTAAAGTCAAGAAGAGCCGGGGCGTCCGGGGCTTCTTCTTGTATTTTTCCTTCCGTTCAGTTAGAATAATGATGCTGTACGATGATTCAGGAGAATTCCCATGCCTGTACGAAACGGTCTGTCCACAACCTCGATGGTTCTCGGCGTGCTTTCCCTGATTTTCTTTATGATGGGACTGTCCATACCGATCGGAGCCCTGGGCGTTATCACCGCCCTTCTTTCCCGCGGAAATCAGCAGCTGGATTCCCGCGGAAAAATCGGTCTGGCCGCCTCTCTGGCCGGAATCGCCATGGGAATCTGCGTGGTCATCTGGTCCTTCAACGTAATGTCCACACCCGAATTCAATGAACTGCTGCAGCAATATCAGGAGCTTTACGGGCTCTCCGGGCAGGGCTGATCCCCGGAACCGCCCGGAACGCCTTTCATTTTTCAGGAAAGAACAGAAGCAATGATCCGAAGAATCGCTACCCTCAAAGCCGATACCCGGGAAATGATGGTGAACCGTTATTACGCGTTCACTCCCCTTCTTCTGCTCTATTTTGTCCTGGATTTCATTGCGAACATGATCCCGGCGACGCTTTTTACCGGCACGGATCCCTTAAACGGGATCATGATGACCGGCACCTCCTTTATTCTGAATGTTCTTCTGGGGCTCACCGGAGTCGGACTGATCAAGGCGGCTTTAGACTGCGCAAAAGGGGAAACCTTCTCCGTCTCTGCCCTGTTCTATGCCTTTTCCAACCGGCCGAACCGTTTTGTCATCATCCAGCTGATTTTCACGGCTATCAAAACCGCGCTGTCCACTCCGGAAATCCTGCTGAACCGCTATGCGCTGTCCCATGAAATGAACGTGTTTGATTTCTACGGCATCTATGCGTGCTTCATCTTCGGCGTGCTTTTTATCACAATGCTCCTGACCCTCCGGCTGATCTGGGCCAATTACTATCTTCTGGAAAACTACAATATGGATGCCGGCGAAGCCCTGAAAAAAAGCCTTTCCTTTTCCAGGGGAAAGACCTTTGAGATTTTCTATATGAAGATCAGCTTTTTTGGCATGTTCGTTCTTTCTTATCTGAGCTTCATGATCGGCTTCATTTACGTCCGCCCGTATGCGGAGGTCACTTACGCCAGCTACTATCTGCAGAACAGGTAAATATCCGGGGAAGAAGCAAGCCCTGCGGCAGTCAGTCCGGCCTTTCCGGAAGCGGAGGAATCTCCTCTGCTTTATTTATGATACGGTTCTCCCCGCATGATCTTAAAAGAACGGTAAATCTGCTCCAGCAGAACGACCCGCGCAAGGTTATGCGGCAGGGTAACCGGTCCGAAGCTCTGCAGTTCATCCGCCCGCCGGTACACCTCGGAGGATACTCCGCAGGAGCCCCCGATAACGTAGGTAATATCACTTTTGCCGTACAGCCCGAGCTTCTGCAGGTTTTCCGCCATCTGTTCACTGCTGCGCTGCTTTCCTTCCACGGCAAGCAGAATGACATGGCTTTTGTCCCGGATTGCCGCCAGGATTGCTTTTCCCTCCTTCTCCTTCGCCCCTTCCGGTCCTCCGGAGCGGTCGGGATCCGCGTCCTGGATTTCGGTAACGGTGACCGCAGCGTATCCTCCCAGGCGTTTTTGATATTCCCCGCAGGCCTCTTTCCAGAACTTTTCCTTCAGCTTTCCTACCGCTATGATCGAGATGTTCATCGGATCTCCTTCAGCTGTTCGATTTCGGTTTCCGTCAGTTTCCGGTATTCGCCGGGCCGCAGCGCGGGATCCAGTTCCAACGGTCCCATTGCCAGCCGTTTCAGATAAACCACTTCTTTTCCCCGGGCGGCGAACATGCGTTTGACCTGATGGAATTTTCCCTCCCGGATGGTTACGCGGGCTTCGGATTGTTCCCCGGATGTCAGGATCTCCAGTTCCGCGGGCATGGCCGTAAAGTCTTCCCCTAAAACGATGCCCTCTGAAAAAGCAGCCGCGTCTTCCCGGGTCAGTACTCCGTTTGTACGGGCAAAATAGGTCTTATTCACATGATGCGCGGGGGAAAGAAGGCGGTGGGCGAGGTCTCCGTCGTTCGTGATCAGCAGAAGGCCTTCCGTATCCTTATCCAGCCTTCCTACAGGGAACAGATCTCTCCTGCGGCCTTCACCCAGCAGTTCCAGTACCGTTGTCTGTTTTTCATCCTTTGTGGCAGTAATCACTCCTGCCGGCTTATTCAGCATATAATAGGCGGTTCGCTCACAGACGTACTCCCGGCCCTGATATTCCACGGTTTCATCCCCGTCAAGCAGGAAGCCCGGGTCCTTTATCACCGTGCCGTTCACGGCAGCCTGACCTTTGCGGATATTCTTTTTCAGTTCGCTGCGCGTTCCGGCGTTCATCTCCGCCAGGAAGCGGTCCAGACGAATTTTCTTAGAGCTGTTTTCCTGTGTATTCCGCATCTGCTGTTTCTCCGGGGGATGGTCCTGCTAAAGCAAAGTCCAGAGGACCGGCTCTGGACTTTGTCTTTTCTTCATAACTATTGAATTCCGGCTTATTTGGACAGGAAGTATTCCATGATTTCCCAGCCTTTTTCAATCCGGCAGCCGCTCTTCGCCGCTTCCCGCTCATTATAATGCCAGGAATGGGACTGCTCGGCTGTGCTGTCGTACAGCATGTACGGCACCGGATAAGCCACATGAGTCCGCAGGCGGACCGGTGTCGGATGATCCGGCAGTACGATCAGGCGGTAATCCGTCCCGGCCATTTTTTCATGAATACGGGCCAGGATGCGGGAATCCATGTTTTCGATGGAAAGTTTTTTGCGGAAAGCGCTGCCCTGATGGCCCATCTCATCCGGAGCTTCCAGATGAATGTACGCCAGGTCATACCCTTTGTTCAGGAGCGCGTCAATGGCTGCGTCCGCCTTGCCTTCATAATTGGTGTTCAGGCCTCCGTTGGCGCCTTCCACGTTGACGGTATCCATGCCGATTCCCACCGCAATGCCCTTCAGAAGGTCTACTGCCGAAATCATAATGCCTTTTTTATGATAGCGTTCTTCAAAGGAGGAAAGCTTCGGCATCGTGCCGGCGCCCCAGAACCACAGGGAATTGGCCGGATTCTGCCCGCCTTTTTTGCGTTCCACATTCAGCGGATGATTGACCAGGATGTCATAGCTGGCCTTCTGCATCTCCTTCAGTTTCTCGTCCATCGGCAGATACTGTCCGACTTTCTGGCCGAGGATGTCGTGGGGCGGGGTCAGCTCCATCACCTTGCCGTTTGCCCGGATCAGGCAGTGCCTGTAGCTGGTTCCGGAATAGAAGGTATGCTCTTCATCGGAAAGCTTGTCCGCAACCGCCTTTAACAGGATCTCCGCTTCTTTGGTGGAGATCTCACCGGAGCTGTGGTCGATCATTGTCCGGTCTTCGTATTCTTTTTCCTGTTCGGAAAGGGTGACGATATTCGCGCGCAGGGCAATATCCGTCTCCTTCATCGGTACGCCGATGGACAGGGCCTCCAGCGGTGATCTCCCGGTATAATACTGTCTGGGGTTATAGCCGATTACGGAAAGATTGGCGGTATCGCTGCCGGGAGCCATTCCCTCCGGGATCGTAGCGACCATTCCGATCTCGCCCCGTTCGGCATACCAGTCCAGTATCGGTGTTTCCGCGGCTTCCAGCGGAGTTTTTCCGCCCAGTTCCTCAATCGGCTCGTCTGCGGATCCGTCCGCAAGCATGACAATATATTTCATAGTTCTCCTTTTTCTTTACAGTCGGGCCCGGATGCGGGAGATGATCGGGAGTTTTTCGGACTTCGCGGCAAAATCGCCTTCGGTCATTTCAGCGGTAATGAAGGCCGCTTCGCCTTCCGCAGCTTCAATATCCTGCTCTGCGCAGAAGAGTTCCTTTGCTTTCGCTGCATCTCCTGCTTTCACACGGACAAAGAACCGGCTCACAGCTTCATCATGAGGTACCAGCGCCAGTTTCTCCTCATCCCAGATCTTCATGATGCAGCGGCCCTTGCTCTTTGCGACATCCACTACGTCGCCGACAACCGCGCTGGCGGTCGGAAGGCTTCCGGCGCCGCTTCCGTAGAACATGGAATCGCCCAGCATATCGCCCTCTACGAAAACAGCGTTAAATACGCCGTTTACCGCGTACAGCGGGCTGGAAGGACCGATCAGGCACGGGGAAACCATGAGTTCATAGCCTTTTTCCTTCTTGACGCTGCTGGCGATCAGTTTAATGGCAGCACCCATCTTTGTGGCATAGGCGATATCTTCCGCCGTTATGGCAGTAATGCCTTCGCAGTAAATATCATTGAAATCCACGGCCTTGCCGTAGGCGATTTCGGAAAGGATGGCAATCTTCCGGCAGGGATCATAGCCTTCGATATCCGCTTCGGGATGAAGCTCGGCAAATCCGTTCGCCTGAGCTCCCTTTAACGCAGTGTCGAAATCCATTCCTTCGTCTCTCATCTGCGTAAGGATGTAGTTGGTCGTTCCGTTCAGGATACCGGAAATCTCCAGGATCTCGTCACCGGTCAGGCTGGTCATCAGCGGACGGATAATGGGAATGCCGCCGCCGCAGCTGGCTTCAAACAAATAGTTGACGCCGTGCTCTTTTGCCGTCTGCATCAGTTCCAGGCCAAACGCCGCAACAAGTTCCTTATTGGATGTGCAGACGCTCTTTCCGGCTTCCAGGGAAGCCTTTGTGAAGTTGTAAGCCGCGCGGAGGCCGCCCATCGTTTCCACCACGATCTCCACTTCCGGATCGCTGACCACGTCATTGAAGTCATGGGTCAGAACGGATT
>CADBNG010000048.1 GCA_902795985.1 uncultured Lachnospiraceae bacterium | reverse complement strand
TCTCATGTAATTGACAAACTGGGAGAACACGATCTCCATGTCGTCATATCCCACTTCCCAGGAGGGGTTCCAGACCAGGGAAATAAAGCCGTCATAATTAACCGACCGAAGGGCCAGCATCAGATCTTTGATGGGCAACTCTCCTTCTCCCAGAAGCTGGTAATTGACATATCCGTCTTCCTGACGGATCCCGTCGTACAAATGCACATGGCGCACATAGGCTCCCAGGTTCTTTATGACGGCAGCCGGCCGTTCCCCGCCCTCAAAATAAGCCGCGGGCATATTCCACAGCGCAGCCAGACGGTCGGACGCAAAGCGCTCCAGCATATCCCGGAGAAGCGTTGTGTCCGCAAACAGGCCGGAAGTCTCCAGCAGAAGGGTAATCTTCTTCTCTTCCGCCTCGGGCAGCAGTTCCCCTACGATGGAAGCCACCGTCTCACAGGCCGCCTGCGGATCCTTTGCCGCCTCCGCGCGGAGGCGGATCCCGGCGATTTTCATCTCGGAAGCCTTCTCCAGGCACTCCCGGATTTCGGCTTTCGCGCTTTCCGCCTGGACGGGGTTGCCGATGTCTTCACAGGCATCAATGCACGGAATGCTCAGGTGCTTCCGGAAAAGGCCGCGAACGGTTTCCCGGGACTTCGCTCCGTAAAACTCCCCGTCCTTTTTCGTAAAGAGATCGTTATGCACATTGTGCAGTTCAATCCCGGAAAAGCCCAGGGATACGGCCACGTCCTCAAATTCCGCAAGAGATTTGTTCCATCCTTTTGTCGAAAACGAAAATTTCATCTGTCCTGCTCCTTTTTATAAAGAAAGCCTCCTCCGGTTACGGCAGGAGGCTGATGCTCCGTTCGCTTGTCCTTTATCCGCGGGCCGCGCTGCCCTCTTCATAAATGATCTTATTGACCGCGCTGATGTAAGCCTTGATGCTGGCGCCGATAATATCCGCCGAAATGCCCTTGCCGGAATAAAGCTTTCCGTTGTTGCGGAGCTTTACGACAGTCTGGCCCAGCGCTTCCTTTCCTTCCGAGATCGCCTGGATCTGGAAATCGTCCAGTTCGTAATGGTGGCCGATGATCTTCTCGATCGCAAGGAAGGAAGCATCCACCGGGCCGTCTCCCAGCTCGATGCCCTGGAGGATTCTGCCGTCCCGGCTGATGGCGATCTGGGCGGAGGTGCTGATGATGTTTCCGTTATTGACAACATAGCTGACCAGTTTATAGGTCTGGGGCACTTCCAGGGCTACGCTGGCAATGATGGCGTCGAGCTCGTGGGCGTCCACGTTCTTCTTGCCCGCAATCTGATGGAAGGCCTCGTATACGTTTTCCTGATCCTCCAGGGAGAGATCATATCCCAGCTTGGAAATGGCCGCGTTGACCTCTTCCCTGTCGGAGTCCCTGTTTAAGCTGATTCCGGCTTCGTCGGTATTGCTGACGGTCACGACGCTGGTTTCATTGCCGTTGTTGTCCGTCACCCAGCCGATCTGACGGATGGTCTTGTTCAGGTCGGTATAGCTGATCCGGGACGAAAAGCCGTTGGTATTGCCGCAGTTCTTTAAAATCGTCGCGAAGGTTTCCAGCGGAACGTCGCTGCCGACCACGCTGGTTTTGACCACGTCCGCTCCGGCGCCCGCACAGAGGATGGCTCCGGCGCAGGCCAGACCGTTCTTGTTGTTCACCGCAATGCCCACCGGTATTCCGTTTACGAAGGAAGCGGCAAACTGCGCCAGGCGGTCCGGAAGCATTTCCGCCGCGTCGTCGCAGAAGGTTGCCAGGTCTGCCCCGGCCTCTTTTGCTTCGGCCAGAAGCTGCTTTAAGAACGCTTCTTCCGCCCGGGTGGCATCCGCCGCGCAGAGTTCCACATACAGGCCCGCATCCTTCGCGGTTTTAATGCCGGCTTTCACGGCTTCAAGAAGCTTCGGCGCTTTTTTGCGCGCGGTGTATTCCATCCCGACGGGGGATACCGGCACTTCGATCCGGACTGCCGCGTTTTCAATCGGCGCAAGTACTTCCACCGCGGCCTTCAGGCTTTCCCCTTCCGGGTCCGCCCCGACGGAAATCCGGGCGTTCCGGATAAAAGAGGCCATGGTCTTGATTAGGAGCGCATCCGTCTTTTCATTGACAATTTTGGGAAGTTCAATCTGGTCCACGTTCAGCTTATCCAGATAACGGGCAATTTCCAGCTTCTCCTTGAAGCTGAATACGGTTTCCGTCTGGCACAGTGTTCTGTCTGAGATTCTGACTTCTTTCATGATGCGTTTTCTCCTAAACTCCGTTTTTTAATGACTGCTGTACTGTTCGCAGGGGATGCTTGCTCCCCTGTCCATGAGGTTTAAGTACCTTTTAATCCAGTTTTTCGATCCAACCGAAACGGTCTTCGATCTTGCCCCACTGGATGCCCGTCAGTTCATCGTACAGATGCTGGGTGACCGGTCCGATTTCAAAGTTGTTGATCGTAAACTTCTTATCTTTATAGCAGAGCTCGCCGATCGGGGAGACCACGGCGGCCGTTCCGGTGCCCCAGGCTTCTTCCAGCGTTCCGTCGTCCATTGCCTTCTCCAGCTCGTCCACGCTTAAGCGGCGTTCGCTGACCTTGTATCCTTCGGACTTCAGCAGCTCCACGCAGGATCTGCGGGTCACGCCCGGAAGGATGGAGCCGGAAAGCTCCGGGGTGATGATCTCGCCGTTGATTTTGAACATGACGTTCATGGCGCCGACTTCTTCAATGTACTTTCTTTCCACGCCGTCCAGCCACAGGACCTGGGTGTAGCCCTTCTGCAGGGCCTTCTCCGCCGCGCGGGTGGAGGCCGCGTAGTTTCCGCCGCACTTGGTATAGCCGGTGCCGCCGCGGACCGCGCGGACGTCTTCGTCCTCGATCATGATCCGGACCGGATTGATGCCTTCCGGATAATAGGAACCGGACGGGGAACAGATAATGGCAAAGACCGCATGGTGCACGGTATGCACACCCAGGACTTCATCATTTCCGAACAGGAACGGACGGATGTAAAGGGAGGTTCCTTCCGCATGGGGAACCCAATCCTGATCCAGCCGGACCAGCGCCTTGACCGCTTCCACAAACATCTCCACCGGGACCTCGGGCATGCACAGACGTTCCGCGGAATCATTCAGACGCTTCGCGTTGTCATAAGGCCGGAACAGCTGAATGCTTCCGTCGGCGATCCGATACGCCTTCATGCCTTCAAAAACCTCCGCGCCGTAATGAAGAACGGTGGATGAGGGATGAAGGGGAAGGGGTCCGAAGGGAACGATCCGGGCGTCCTGCCAGCCCTCACCGGCCGTATAATTCATCAGGAACATGTGATCGGTGAAAACCTGTCCGAATCCCAGATTGCTCTCATCCGGTTTTGTTTTCGGATTCTGTGTCTTGGTAATGGAGATATTCATGATCTGCCTCCTTTAAAATAATCCTGCTTCACAGCATTTATCATTCTCTGCGGGTCCCCGGACCCGTTTCAACCGGCCTCAGGCCGGATAAAAACATTAAAATTCAGTTTACAACTTTACTGTAACAGAGTCAACAAGCGATTCGCTCCGCCGCATCGGAAAGAACCCTGTTTTCTGTCCCCGGCACCTGCCATGCAGCTGCTTCTTCCAAATCTTCAAAAAGAAAAGACGGTTCTCTTCTTTCGGAAAAGAACCGTCCCGCATTCACTCATTTCGATCACAGATACTGTTTCACCAGTTCCGGGATCGCCTCTTTGTCTTCCTCTTCCAGTTCTCCCGGCACCCAGGTGGCTCCGGGGCCCAGGGCCTTATAGCCCGGGATCAGATGCATGTGGAAATGAAAGACCGTCTGGCCGGCTGCTTCTCCGTTGTTCTGCATGACCTGGACGCCATCCGCGTCCAGGCCCTTAATTAGAGCCAGACCGACTTTTTTCGCGACGGAAAAGGCTTTCGCCGCCGTCTCTTCGGGCATGTCAAAAAGATCGTTATAATGATTTTTCGGCAGAATCAGCGCATGGCCCCGTCTTGACGGGCCCAGATCCAGGATCACACGGAAATCGCCGTCCTCATAAAGGGTGGCGGAAGGGATTTCCCCGTTTGCGATTTTGCAGAAAATACAGTCCATCTTTTTCTCCTGAAGTCCGATTTCCCGTAATTATAGTACAGCGTTTCACCGAGCGCAAGAGTTTTTTGAAATCCCGGCCGGAGAATCCTGCGATTTTTGCTGTCCTTCCTCCTGCTTTCCGAAAATCCCATAGAGGCGCTGCACAACCTCCTGGACTTTTTCCGTTTCGATCGCGGCATAATTGATCACCAGGATACAGCTTCCCGGCGTATGGAAAAGGCCGGGCTTCTGTCCGGACGGCCCGTTCGGATCCCGGTCGGCCGCCGGATCGCTGTAATCGGAAACCATGGAAAGAAGCATGTTGCGCTTTCTTCCTTCCGCGCGGATCTGCGCCTCGGTCATGTCCGTTTTCACCTCAAGAAGGAAATGCGTCCCGGCATTGTTTTCCAGCACCCGGGCGATCTTTGACAGGGGCGAAGCCGCGATGGCATCCAGTATGATCTTCCGCTGTTTCCGGTAATAATTGCGCATCCGGTTGATATGCCGCTCCAGATCGCCGTTCTCGATGAAACGGCTCAGGGCATACTGCTCAAAGCTGGAAACCGTGCAGGAATAAAAGCTCAGGGTCTGTTCATATTTCTGCATCAGCGCCGGCGGCAGAACCATATAGCTGATGCGCAGGGAGGGCACCAGCGTCTTGGAAAAGGTATTGAAATAAATCACCTTATTCTGGGTGTCCTGGGCATACAGCGGAAGGATCAGCTGGCCGCTGTACCGGAATTCACAGTCATAATCATCTTCGATGATATAACGCTTTTTAACCCGGTTGACCCACTCGAACAGCTCCGCCCTGCGGGCCACCGGCATTACCAGGCCGGTCGGAAAATGATTCGCCGGAGATACATGCACCACGTCGGCGCCGTACTCCTCCAGCAGGTCCACCCGGAGTCCTTTTTCATCGATTGGAACGTGGATCCAGGGATTTCCGTAGCTTCGGGAAATCGCCGCGAATTTCTTGTATCCCGGGTCTTCACTGGCGAAGGTGCAGGCCCGGCCGAACAGCTGGATCAGTCGGCTGTACAGATACTCCGTCCCCGCGCCGATGATAATCTGCGAAGGCAGGACGTCCATTCCCCTCTCCCGGTAAAGATATTCCGAGATTGCCCGGCGCAGGCGGTACAGGCCGTTATAGGGAATGGTTTTCAGCAGGGTATCGTCATTTAAGGACAGCGCCTCCCTCATGTAATAATTCCAGCGCGTGGCCGGGAAATGCTGCAGGCCCGTCCGGTTTGCCTTGAAATCCGCGAAGAATTCCTTTTCTTTTTGTTCGCCCTGGTTCGCCGGGAACTCCGGCCGGCCCCCGCTCCTTCCCTTCAGCACATCCTGAACGGCCCGGAACGTGGAAATGTCCTGGACGAAGTATCCGCGTTTTTCTTCCGCGGTAATGAACCCCTCGGTCGCCAGCTGGGCGTACGCGTTCGCTACGGTAATCACTCCGACGTTCAGATGACTGGCCAGGGCCCTCTTA
Organism: uncultured Lachnospiraceae bacterium; assembly: GCA_902795985.1. The sequence continues at coordinate 432 of CADBNG010000048.1, read as the reverse complement.
GAGGGAAGCCTCTCCCCCTTTTTGATCCGTCCGTCAATAATATCCTTCCGGATGCACCGGAACAGATAAATGTATTTCGGCGTGCTGCCGCATTCCTTGAGATTGTATGTCAGCATGATCTGATCCTGCCTGTTTTTCGGTTTCTCGCTTTTCTTTTGATACCAAATATATCGTAACGGATTCTTCGTCATTAAACAAGAAGATTCCGTGACACAAAAAGTGGAAGCAATTACCGGGTAATCATTCGCAATTTATCTTCTGTGAAATCAACTGATCCTTTTTCGCATCTCTCATCAGACATATATCTGATTCGGAGTCGTTTAACCCCCGCCCTTTCCGCCCCTTTCTTTACAGCTGCCGCAGCCAGATCAAAGGGCCTGTACGTTCCCGGCGGCATCAGCCAAAGGAGCGTGAAGACCGCGCGAGTACGTC
>CADBNG010000047.1 GCA_902795985.1 uncultured Lachnospiraceae bacterium | reverse complement strand
TGAAACAGCTTGACGCAGATATGGCTTCCTTTGTGCACGCAAAAGTCCGGAGCAAAAATATTTCGCTACAGCTCGGATGTGAAGTATCGGAGTTCATTCCGGACCGTTCCGGGATCATTACGATATTAAAGGATGGCCGTAAGCTGCTTTCCGATATGGTGCTTGTCGCTCTCGGCGTAACGCCGGATACAATGCTTGCACAGGCTGCCGGACTGGCTGTAAATGCCAAAGGTGCCATAGTCGTCAATGACCGTATGGAGACTTCCGTTCCGGACATCTACGCAGTTGGGGATGCCGTAGAGATCATGAACCCCATCACCGGGCAGGCCCAGACGGTACCCCTTGCGGGGCCGGCCAACAAACAGGGCCGTATCGCGGCGGATAATATCTGCGGGCTGGAAAGCCGCTTTAAGGGAACAATCGGTTCTTCCATTGTAAAAGTCTTTGATCTTACTGCCGCATGTACGGGATTAAATGAAAAGACAGCAGGAGCCGCCGGGATCTCTTTTGATAAAGTAGTCCTCTCTCCCGCCTCCCATGCCGGGTATTATCCCGGCAGCAAAGTCATGACCATGAAAGTGCTTTTTGAGCCGGAAAGCCACCGCCTCCTCGGCGCCCAGATCGTTGGTTCCGACGGCGTGGACAAACGGATCGATGTTCTGGCTGCCGCTGTCTTCTGCGGAATGAAAGGAGAAGACTTGAAGGATCTGGACCTGGCATATGCTCCGCCCTACTCCTCCGCAAAGGATCCGGTCAATATGGCCGGATATATGATCGAGAACCTTGTAAACGGCCTGGTAAAACAGTTCCATGTGGAAGATCTGAAAGATCTGCCGGCAGACGGGAGCATCCAGTTTGTTGACGTCCGCACACCCCGGGAATATGAAAACGGGCATATTGCCGGTTTTGACCGGAATATCCCCGTGGATGAACTGAGGGAAAGAATCACGGAACTGGATCCTTCACGTCCGGTCTATGTGAACTGCCAGAGCGCGATTCGAAGTTATATTGCCTGCCGGATCCTTTCCCAGTATGGATTTGAATGCCGGAATTTCTCCGGCGGCTACCGTTTCTATGAAAGCGTTACAAAAGAGGCCCTGGCAAAGGAGACAGCTTTGCCCTGCGGTATGGAGATCTCATGACCGGATACCTTCGTCATTGTGCTCTGCATCAGCTTTAAACGGTGTATCCGGGAGTTGATCGGAAAACGGTTGCGGATGTGAATCCTGTTAACCGTACAGAACAGGCCGTTGCTTTGCGACGGCCTGTTTCATGGTGAAAAACCATTCGTCCATCAGTTACTGATCAGATTGTGATATCGGTGCAGGAACGTAACGATCTGTGCCCTGGTACAGCCGTCATCTTTCATGAATTTTCCGCCGGACCCGTTAATGATGCCGTTCTCACTGCCCCAAAGGATTGCCTTGTAGGAATCCGCGCCGGAAGGCTTAACGTCGGAGAACGGGCTTTTTTGGGTCAGCGGTTCCGGCTTGCCGGCCCAGCGCCAGAGCATGATGGCGGCTTCCCCGCGGGTCACACCATTTGCGGAGCGGAACGTCTTATCCTTATAGCCCTTGATTATGCCCTTCCCGACAGCCCAGCGGATCGCAGCGTAGAACTGCGTATCGGAATTGACATCGGTAAAGCTCAGTTCAGCGCTGGATCCGGGCATACCGGCCATGCGCCAGATGAAAGCGACAAACTCTCCCCTTGTTACCGTGTTATCCGGCTTGAAGGTTGTCGAGCATTTGGTAATGCCATTGTCCACAGCCCAGTAGACCGCGTCATAATACGATTTTTTCGGATTGTTCACATCGCTGAAGCGGGTCTGGATTTCACAGGTGTCTTTCTTACCGTTTGCCGTCTTCGCGGTGACCGTGACTTTGCCGTATTTTTTCGCTTTGACCTTGCCGTTCGGATCAACCGTCACGAGCTTCGGATCGCTTGAGGTCCATGTGACCGTCGGATCCGTGGCATTTGCCGGAGTAATCGTTGCTTTCAGCTGCAGGGTCGCGCCGGTGGCCAGCTCCGCATTATGCTTGTTCAGTTTGATTTTTGTTACGGGAATATCCGGAGCCGGAACGATCTCGAAAGTCTTCGTAATCGATCCCGTATAATTCCCGGAACCGGTAACGATGACGGAAGCCGTACCGATGTTGATGTTGTTTTCATAGGCGATACTGTAATCCCGGTCGGCCGTCAGAGCCTTCTGTTCGCCTGCGACGATCGCAGTCACGAGCACTTCATCCTGGGTCTTTTCCGTTCCGTCATATTCTGTTGCTGTATATCCGAGAGATACATCCTCCAGCGGGACCGGCGTAATCTCGAAATCCACTTTGATGACTCCGGAATAGTTTCCTTTTCCGTAGATCGTCAGGGTCGCGGTTCCCACGTCTGTTCTGTCCGAATCGCTTATTGTATAATCCGTTCCGGCCGTAAGCGCCTTTTCACCGATGGTCAGGACCGGCGACTGGACAAAGGAATTTCCTGTATACTCGGCATCATGTATATTTGTGATCACCGCTTCTTCAATGGAAGCCGGATAAACAACAAATGACTTACCGATCGTTCCCGTATAATTGCCCTTCCCGGTCACGGTAACCGCTGCAGTACCGGCATCAGTATTATTCGCATAGGCGACCGTAAAATCCGTACCAGCCGTCAGCCCTTCGATCGTAACAGCAGGCTCCTTTGCCGTTCCGTCGTAGGTGTATTCCGTCTGACTTAAGGCGGCTTCCATGTCATCGATCGGGGCCGGGTTGATATAAAAATTCCTGCGGATTATTCCGGTGTAGTTGCCTTCACCCTGGATCAGCATACTGACGCTTCCAGGAAGAATGTTTGCCGTATAACCGACTCTGTAATCCGTTCCCGCTAACAGCGTTTTCCCGCCGAGCTTAACGATCGGAGACTGATAGACCGGGCTGCCCGTATAGACCGCATCGTGGATATTGGTCACTGTCGCGTCCTGGATCCGTGCCGGGGTGATCATGAATGATTTACGGACCTCTCCTGTACAGCTCCCCGCTCCGGTGATTATTATCCATGCCATCCCGGCATTTACATTGTCTGTATAATCGACCGTGTAATCCCTTCCTGCGGTGAGAGTCTGTCCGTTAAGGCTAACCGTCGGATTCGGCCGGTGTTCATTTCCGTTGTAAGAGGTAAAATGGCTGGGAAGTGATACGGCTGCTCCTTCAAGAGAGACTGTATTGATGACAAACGTCCTGCTCATCATTCCGGAATAATTTCCCGTACCCGTCACGATGACTGTGGCTGTGCCGGCTTCGATATTGTTCATATACAATAACGTATAGTCCGTTTCTTCCGTCAGCGTTTGTCCGTCATGCGTTACCGTTACCTCCGGGCGTTTTTCCGTGCCGTCGTAGTCATAGACTTCCTGGGACAGCGTGAAATCCGAGAACGGATAGAAATAATCATAGCGGACTGTGATATCCGTATTACCGGCCAGGGAATTGCCGGTAATGGCGGCCCACTGCTCCGGGCTGCCGGCGAAATAGACTTCCTGCAGTGCATCGCAGCCGGAGAAAGCATTCTCTCCCATATCTGATACGCTGTCCGCGATCCAGATAGAGGTCAGATTGCCGCAATTTCCGAAAGCATGATCTCCGATGGAAGTACAGCCGTCGCGAATCACTGCGGATTTGATCGCGTCATTTCCGCATCCCCAATGGCTGTTGTTTTCATAGTCGTCCATGGGGCCGGTGCCGCTGATGGTCAGGACACCGTCTTCACTGATCTCCCAGGTCAGATTGCTGCCGCACGTGCCTGACGCAACGGCAGCCTTTACTTTGTGGGCTTCTTCTTCCCCGGCTTCTTCCGATGCGATCACGATTTCTTCTTCCGGTGTATCAACTGTTACCGGAACAGCTGTTTCCGGCTCCGCAGTGAGATCTTCCTCTGAAGAACTATCCTCCATCGGATCCTCTGCGGAATCATTGTCCTTGTCCTGAACAGGTTCTGAAACTGTTTCATCTTGCAACGCAGGCTCAGCAATATCAGCCGGAACGATTTCCGTCTCCTCCGTTTCCGCAGTCACTTCATCTGCGGTATCGGCCGCCTCGGCATCCGAAACCTCTGTGAATTCGCTCACGGCCCCATCAGTGCTTTCTTCCGCATAAGCACTGCTGAAGCATCCCATGGTCATGCAAAACGTGATCAGCCAAACAATGATCCTTTTTTTCATCGCTGTTCCTCCTGTTTGCTGCCTTTCCTGCTGCCGGTTCTGCGTTTCAGTATACGGTCATGTGATCCTTTGCGAATGCCTTCAGCGCTTCGCAGGCTTTTTCGTCATCCTGCTTTTTGAACCCATGCCCGGCGCCTTCCAGTTCGATATACCGTACATTGGGATAGATCTCCTTCAGCCGGCGGGCATATTCAATATCCACGATGCGGTCCGCCGTTCCGTGGATCAGGAAGACCGGGCCGTCATAGCCGGCCATTTCCCGGAAGGGATCCATATCGATCACCGTTCGGGCGTAATCTCCGCCCAGCTTCATCGGGAAACGCCCGAGAAGATCCGGGATATTCCGCGGATCGAATTTATAGACCATCATTCTGCCCTTGCGGGCGTCATCCGGTATGCAGACTGCCGGATAAAACAGTATGAGGGAAGAAACGATTTCCGACCCATATTCCGCCGCGGCCAGTCCGGAAACAAAGCCCCCCTGACTGCATCCCAGCAGGGAAACCGCCTTCGGCCGATACTCTTCTTTCACCGCGCGGACCACGGCCTTCAGATCCTCTTTTTCGGTCAGGACGGTCATATCCTGCTTCCGTCCGTCGCTTTTGCAGCGGGGCCCGCCGCCGCAGAAATCGTAAGTGACGGCAATATATCCGAGGCCGGCCAGCAGTTCCGCATATTTCCGGCACGACTTTTCATTCGCAAGAAAGCCGTGGCTTAGGATGACGGCATGCCTGCCCCGGTCGGTATTGCCCCGGACATGTCCGCGGATTGTCAGGCCGCTCCTTCTGCAGAAGAATTTTTTCGGTTCATTCATATTCATCATACCTCCATACTCTTTTCCTGCTGTCAGAGGTCTGTGCGTTCAAATCATTTCGTGCCGTAATCAATGTGCTGCATGAGTGGTTGGGGAGTTGGTTGGATGAAAGAAAAAGGGTCCCACCATTCGACGGGACCCTGTGAAGCCGGAAATCAGACTCGAACTGACGACCCCTTCATTACGAGTGAAGTGCTCTACCGACTGAGCTATTCCGGCAACAGAATAATATTATACATATTCATTCTGAAAAATCAAGATAAAAATCCGGATCAGACACGGATCCTGACGCCCTTGCCGTTTCTTTTGCCCAGTTTTACCTTGTTGAGAGAGACCGGCTTATCCTTATAAGTGATCGTAAGCTCGCGGCGGTTGGCCATAAGGTAGCCTTCTTCGGCCAGATCTTTCTCTCCCAGCCGGATGGCGTTGACGCCGGCCGCGCCTTTTTTCTTTTCCGGAATCTCGGAAAGGGGAAAGCGGAGGAAGCAACCGTCTTTCGTACGGATCGTAAGCATGTCGTACGGAGAAACCGGTCCGACCATAATGACTTCATCCCCTTCGTTCAGCCTGGTTGCGGCGATTACTTTACGCCCGACATCGAATTCGCTGCCATCCACGATTTTAGTCAGTCCCTGGGCAGTCAGGAAGACCAGCTTGTCTTTGATCACTGCAGGCATGGATTCAATATAAAGGATCCTTTCGGATTCGGTGGAATAGGCGCTCAGATTATCCAGCGGGATGCCTTTGTCACGGAATTTGCCCAGCGGGATCTTCTCAACTTTTACGGTATGCATGTTCCCGAGGTCCGTAAAGACGCAGAGACGTTCATCGCTCATGCAGCGGATGATCCAGCGGCTTTCATCATCGGCCGTATCCTTGTTGCGCTCATAAAGACCGGGGGTGACGCAGCGGGCATAACCGAAACGGTCGATCAGGACGACAACTTCCACAGCCTGCGGCTTGATATCTTCGATGACCACTTCCTCTTCCTGTTTGATGACCGTACGGCGGGGACGGGCATATTCCTTCTTGATTTTGTCCAGATCTTCGATGATGACGTCAGCCATGGCGTCATAATTGTTCAGGATGTCCTCGTACCGGGCAATCTTGGCCATGGTTTCATCGTATTCTTTCTGGAGCTGCAGGATTTCCAGGCCGATGAGGCGGTACAGGCGCATCTCGAGAATCGCCGTTGCCTGACGCTGGGTGAAGCAGAGCTCCGCTGCCGCCTTTTTGGATTTGGCACTCTTGAATTTGATGCCGTCCGTAACGCCCATGGTCAGGCAGTTTTTGACCATCTGCTGGTTTTTGCTCCCGCGAAGGATTTCGATAATCAGGTCAATGATGTCGCAGGCTTTGATCAGGCCTTCCTGCACCTCCGCTTTCTGCAGCGCAGCGGAAAGCAGGCTCTGGTATTTGCGGGTGGCAAGCTCAAACCGGAAATCCACATGATATTCCAGGATTTTTTTCAGGCTGCAGGTTTCCGGACGGCCGCCGGCAACCGCCAGCATGTTCACCCCAAAGGTGTCTTCCAGTTTGGTCTTTTTATAAAGCAGATTTTTCAGTTTCTCACAGTCGGTACCTTTTTTCAGCTCAAGGACAATACGGATGCCTTCTTTGGAAGACTGATTGGAAATATCCGTGATTTCGGGAGCTTTTTTACTTTCGACAAGTTCCGCAATATCATTTAAAAACTTGCCGATATTTGCTCCGATCATGGTGTAGGGTATTTCGGTAATGACAAGGGCCAGCCGGCCGTGTTTGCCTTTTTCGACCGTTACTTTTCCGCGCAGGCGCAGTTTGCCGATACCGGTTTCATAGATCTGCTCCAGTTCCTCCTG
>CADBNG010000046.1 GCA_902795985.1 uncultured Lachnospiraceae bacterium | reverse complement strand
CGGAACGGCCTTTTTGAAACAGCGCTCGGCCCGTACAGCGAAAAAATTCGGATTCCAGGTCTCCGGACAGCCAAGACGGAACGTCTGCGCGTTCCGGGCGCTCAGCGTATCCAGCTGTTCTTCAAATTCCTGATATTCCTTCCTGGCGCGGGTAATAAAATCCCGGAACAGTTCCCCGGCCTGCGTCAGGATCAGCACGTTGTTGTCCCGCTCAAAGAGGGAATGTCCCAGCTCCTGTTCCAGCCGTGAAATGTTTTTACTGATTGCAGGCTGGGAAACATAAAGGCTGCCGGCAGCCCGGGAAAAGCTCTGCGTTTCGCAAACCGCTTCAAAGCATTCAATCTGTGTAACTGTCATAACCGCCTCCATGAAACTTTTCGGTTATGATTATATTACTATAATACTGTGATTCTTGCAAATATACTTTCCGGAATGGACAAAGATTTATTTCATGAATCTTTATTCTCTGCAGATGTGAAAAGCCGGACGGCAGGAATCCTCACCGTCTGTTCTTTTCCGGCAGCGGCCGGAAATCCGGCTTCGCGGGAAGAAGGCCCTTTCCCCGGGCACAGACGCGTCCGGTAAAAGGCGGTATGTCTTCTTCCCGGCGGTCAAAGAAACGGTTGTTGTTTTCCACCAGCTGCTCCAGCGAAACGGGACGGTAATCATTCAGGTCCACGCAGGCATTCAGAACCTGCGGGAGCTTTTTCAGGGTCTCGTAATAGATCCCGGTTACCTGATGGAGATGCCCGTGGATCATGTAGGAGCGCTTGTTGTGCACAATGGGATAATGGCACAGAATGACGTGCCGGCCGTTATCGTCGATCTCGTTAAAGTCCGTCACGGTCTCAAAATAGTCGTACAGTTTCCCGGCGTCATCAAATCCCACGTCATGGTTGCCGCGGATCAGGTGCTTGCGGCCGTTCAGCCGGGCCAGGGCGTCGCAGGGAACCCGGTTGTAATTATAACCCACGTCCCCGACGATATAGACGGTATCGTCTTCCTTTACGGTTTCGTTGAAACGCCGGATCAGGAACTCGTCCATCTCAAAAGCCGAGGCAAAGCCCCGGAACTCCAGAATGGGTTCGTAATGAAAATGCAGATCCGCTGTATAATAGATCATAAGAAACTCCGTGGGATGCACTGAACCGCCGGACGGACGCCCGTTCCATTTACGTCAGGCATTCTGCGGATCCCCGAACAATGCGGCTGCGCCGAGAATTCCCGCCGAATCCCCCAGGGAAGAAAGAACGATCCGCGGAGGAATACGGTCCGGTCCGCCGAAGCAGTGTTGGTTTACATAATTTCTAACCGGTTCCAGGAAGCGCTCTCCTCTTTTGGCAATGCCTCCGCCAAGAACCACCACCTCCGGATCGAGGATATTGACAAGGGAAGTAACGCCGGCGGAAAGATATTCCATATACTGTCCGGTTGTACGCACCGCTGCCGGATCGCCGCCGTCGGCTGCGTCAAATACTGCTTTTCCTGTCAGTTCGGACAGTTCGTTTAAAACAGAGGACGGATCCGCCGCCGCAGCTTTTTTTGCCTCCCGGATCAGTCCCGTTGCGGAGGCATACGCCTCGAAACAGCCTTTTTCTCCGCAGGTGCAGAGCTCGCCGTTATGAACCAGCTTCATATGCCCGGCTTCCACGCCGCCGCGTCCGCAGCCGGACCAGATCCGCCCGTTCAGCACGATTCCCGCGCCGACACCGGTGCCGAAGCCGATGAACAGAACGCTTCCGGCTCCCTGCGCGCTCCCGCAGTACGCTTCTCCCAGCGCCGCCGCGTCCGCGTCATTGGCCAGCCGGACCGGCATTCCGAGCCGGAAACTGACAAGGTCGCAGACCGGGACGTCAAAAAACCCCAGATTATAAGCCCGCACCACTTTTCCGGCGGCGGGATCACAGGTGCCCGCGCAGGCAATCCCCACGCCCAGACAGTCCTCTTTTTTCACCAGGCAGAGATTCATTGCCGACTCCGCGACAGTGCATACGTCCGCAACAATCTCATTGGCCGGTCTTCCCGCCCTTGTCGGCGCAAAGGCCTGCTCTATTATCCTGTTCTCTTCATCGACAACCCCCGCCTTGATGGTGGTGCCGCCGATATCAATACCGATTCGATACATAACAGACTCCATCCTCAGTCCCTTTGTG
>CADBNG010000045.1 GCA_902795985.1 uncultured Lachnospiraceae bacterium | reverse complement strand
GCCGGAACAGACAGCACACTGCTCATCATTCAGATAAACGGGAATCAGACCAGTTTCAGCGTATTGATCTTGATTCCGGGGCCCATCGTGGACGCAAGGGTAACGCTCTTCAGATAGGTTCCCTTTAAGGTCGCGGGACGGGCTTTGTTGATGGCGCCCATCAGGGTCTCAAAGTTTTCCTGAAGCTTCTGCGCATCGAAGGAAACCTTTCCGATCGGGCAATGGATAATATTGGTCTTGTCCAGACGGTACTCCACTTTACCGGCTTTGATCTCGTTGATGGCGTTCGTGACATCCATGGTAACGGTTCCGGATTTCGGGTTCGGCATCAGGCCTTTCGGTCCGAGGATACGGCCCAGACGTCCGACAACGCTCATCATGTCGGGAGTCGCGACAACAACGTCGTAATCAAACCATCCGTCGTTCTGGATTCTCGGAATCAGCTCTTCCGCTCCGACGAAATCCGCGCCGGCAGCAGTCGCTTCATCGGCTTTCGCGCCCTTGGCAAAAACAAGAACACGCACTTCCTTACCGATTCCGTTGGGAAGAACGATAGCGCCGCGAACCTGCTGATCCGCATGACGTCCGTCACAGCCTGTACGGATATGAACCTCAACGGTCTCATCGAACTTCGCTTTGGAAACTTCCTTTACCAGAGCGATCGCCTCTTCGGGATCGTATAATTTCGCGCGGTCCACCGCCGCTGCAGCTTCTTTATAATTCTTTCCTCGTTTCATTTCTTAATCCTCCTTGTGGTTCTTCGGGAACGACCCTCCCACATGAATCTATCAGTCTTCTACGACAATGCCCATGCTTCTTGCGGTACCGGCGATCATGCTCATGGCGGCTTCTACGGAAGCAGCGTTAAGATCCGGCATCTTGGTCTCAGCGATTTCACGGATCTGATCTTTGGTAACCGTCGCAACCTTGGTCTTGTTCGGAACGCCCGAACCGGACTGGATCTTGGCCGCTTTTTTCAGAAGCACTGCCGCAGGCGGAGTCTTGGTGATAAAGGTGAAGCTGCGGTCTGCGTAAACCGTGATGACGACAGGGATGATCACATCGCCCATCTCAGCGGTTCTGGCATTGAACTGCTTCGTAAAATCGACAATGTTCACGCCGTGCTGTCCGAGTGCGGGACCAACAGGCGGAGCCGGTGTTGCCTTGCCGGCCGGGATCTGAAGTTTAATATAACCTTCTACTTTTTTTGCCATTTTGGCACCTCCTTTATGATAGCTTCCGAAGCAGACGGAAACTATAGTGGTAATTACGGGGAATTCCCTCCCACAACGCGCGCGGCCGCAGGCGGCTGCGCAAAAAGCCGGTTACCCGACCTTTTTTACTTCTGAAAAACTGATCTCGACGGGAGTAGACCGTCCGAACAGTTCAACCTGGATCGTCACGGTCTGCTTCTGCTGATTTACAGCAGAAACAACGCCCTGTGTTTCCGCCCAGGCACCGGCCGTAACCACGACCATATCTCCGGGTTCGATGTTCATGACAACCTTCTGCTGTTCCGCAGGCGCGGTCAGGCGAAGGATCTCTTCTTCCGATACCGGGATCGGAGTCGTTCCCGGTCCGATGAAGCCGGTCACGCCGCGGGTATTGCGGACCACATACCAGGTATCGGTATTCATGACCATTTTCAGGAGAACATATCCGGGAAACAGCTTTTTGGAAACCTGTTTTTTCACCCCGTTCTTGACTTCCACAACGTCCTCCATGGGGACGCGGACCTCAAGGATCTCCTCTTCCAGATGCCGGTTTTCAATGGCCTTTTCGATATTGGCCTTGACCTTGTTTTCGTATCCGGAATAGGTATGGATCACATACCATTTTGCTTCTTTTGTATCTGCTGCCATGCGACCCCCCGATTATTTCACGATCAGCTGGATAAGCTGCAGGGCCAGACCGTCCGCCAGGGAAATGATCACGCAGATCACGGCGGAGATCAGGATCACGGCGATCGTCTGCCTGACCAGCGTGGGACGATCCGTCCAGATGACCTTCTTGAATTCGGCCTTCAGCCGCTTCCAGAAACTGACTTTACTCTTTTCGTTTTTTACAACGTTCTCTGCCATAGCTGCCCCTTTGGATTACTTTGTCTCTCTGTGCAACGTATGTTTCTGACAGAATTTGCAGTATTTGCTGGTTTCCATTCTGTCAGGATGGTTCTTCTTTTCCTTGGTAGTGTTGTAGTTGCGCTGCTTGCACTCGGTGCATGCCAATGTGATCTTAACACGCATGATGGATCCCTCCGGTAAACTGAATATCAATCTATGTTCTTCGGTATAAAAGCATTTGAAAAAACACTTTTACACACAAAAAAAACACTTTTTCGTGTCGCCTGCCTACTATATCACGGGGTAAAGCAGTGTGTCAAGCGAATTCTTTACGAATGGGCGCGGGATTTTTCCGGTATGCTTTTAATCGATAAACACCGGATCTTCGGAATAATAGCAGACGATCGGCACTTCGGAATTGACCCATTCATACATAATCGGCGCCATGTCCACGGGCATATTGATGCATCCGCGGGAACCGCCCCACAGATAATAATCTCCTCCGAAATAATACTGCCAGTCCGCGTCATGCATTCCGATATCCTCATTGAACGGCATCCAGTAATCCACATGGACTTCATACTCATAGGATCCGTCCGGACGCTGGGCTCCCCGAAGGAAGGTATCCTCCGTTTTGAAGAAGACGTAATAAACGCCCTCCGGGGTATACCGCTCATGGGTGGCCGTCCCGGTCACGATATCGGTTTCCAGAAGCAGGTTCCCGTTATCATATGCCCAGAGATGCTGCCGGCTGACGTCGATTTCCACATAAGTATTGCCGATGCCGTGGTTTTCGCTGTTGCCCGCCGCCGTATTCAGGATCGGATTCCTCGTAATATTCTCGCCGCTGCCCAGCTCTTCTTTGAGCGCTTCGTATTCTTTTTCGACATTCAGGCTGCGGGGATAGGAGCCTCCTTCGATACGGTAAGTTCCGACGCCGGTTCCGTCAAAGATCCAGACATCGGGATCCTGATCCACTTCCGCCGCCAGTTCCGCCAGAAAGCCGCGAAGGTTCTCGTCCCAGACCGAATCATCCTTATAATAATTCCCTTCCGAATCCTGCGAAAGCCAGTTCACCATTCTTTGCGCATCGAGAACCACTTCATGATCCGACAGAAGGTAGGTTACGGAAGCGTCGAGACTGTGGTTGAGTTCCTCTTCCTGTTTTACGAGCGCTGCGTCGTCCGCCGAAATCTTCGGTTCCATGTACGCGCCTTCGATATCTTCCACATATAAATCATGTTCAAAACGGTCCACTTTTTCAACAGCAGCCGCTTCAACCGGTTCCGGTTCCAGCCAGTTGCCCGGGTCTCCCGGAACGATCTCAAATTCCGTGTCCTTAAGCTGAATCCGGGCATCAGCGGGAAGGTCCTCTTCGGTATTGACAAACTCCGGCAGCGCCTCGAGCCGCGTTTTCAGCTCATCCTCGCTGTAAGATGACTTTACTTCAACGGAATAGGAATAAACCGGCGCGTCCTTGGATAAGGTATGGATCCAGTCGGACGGGACCTGGTCGGTAAGAAGTTCTTCGATGGCGTCCAGAGCGTCGTAGCCGTAACCGAAGCTTTCCCCGTTGATCTGCTCAATGGATCCGTCCCGGAAATGCAGGTTCAGGAAATACTCGGGCTGCACCCCGGTGAGCATCTCATTGGCCTGCTCCGGCGTCATGCCGGACACATCCATTTCATTAATGAAAGAATGATTCAGGAATACTTTTGTGTAATGGGAGCAGACTCCAAAAAACACCGCTACGGCTGCTGCTGCAGCCGCAACGGCGAAAATAACGGCTTTATGCCAGGTTTTCAGCTTCTTTTCCTTTTCGATGACCGGGTTTTCGTTGTCCAATGCTATTCCTGCTCCGTTTCGGAAGATTCTTCCGTTTTTTCAATTTCTACTGTTTCAGACTCCGCGTCAGAATCGGAACGGTCCGCATCAGACTCTTTGTCTTCTTCCGCTTCCTGCTCCGAATCGGTTTCGTCCGCAGCCGGCTCCTCAACCGCTTCCTGTTCTGAAGCGTCTTCATCTGCAGCCGGATTCTCATCCGCTTGCTGTTCTGAAGTGTCTTCATCTGCAGCCGGATTCTCATCCGCTTCCTGTTCTGAAGCGTCTTCGCCTGCAGCCGGATTTTCTTCAGATGCATTCTCTGAAGATTCCTCTCCGGAAGTTTCCTCAGCCGCAGCCGGACGGAAACGTCCGTCTTTGGATTTCACACGAAGGATCCAGATAATCACGCCAAACGCGCAGACAAACAGCGCGATAAACTGGGAGGTGGACAGGGGGCCCACCGCGCCGCGGGCAAGGTCTCCGCGGAAAAACTCCACGATAAAGCGTCCGAGGCTGTACAGGGTCAGATAAGCTCCGGTCAGCTCTCCCTCGTTCTTTTTCTTCCGGTCATACAGCATCAGGAACGCGAAAAGGAGGAAATCCCCCGCGCTCATGATCAGCTGCGTCGGAATCAGCGGAATGTTGTTCGGCGCAAAATCCGAATGATGGAAAATGATGCAGAACGCGCTGTCCGTCTCAGCCCCGTAGCAGCAGCCGGCAAAGAAACACCCGATCCGGCCGAAGGCCTGGGCCAGGGATACGGCCGGAAGCCCGATATCAAAATATGCCCAGGAGTTCAGCTTTTTATACCGGCAGTAAAGGTGTCCGCCCAGGATACCGCCAAGAAGTCCGCCGTACATCACCCATCCGTCCGTCAGAGAGCGGACAAACAGCGACGGGTCCGCAATCAGCTGGGGCAGAATGGTAATGAAGTACAGGATCTTGGAACCGAGATAACCGAAAACCAGGCACCAGATCAGAAGCCAGAAAAT
>CADBNG010000044.1 GCA_902795985.1 uncultured Lachnospiraceae bacterium | reverse complement strand
TCGATATAGTAGGGATAATCATAAAGCCCCGACCCCTTCCCCGGCGCCGATTCCAGTACGGTCGCGGTGCTTTCATTTAACGCCGCCTGATATTCACTGTAGGAAATCAAGCCGTTGTCGTACATTTGTCTCAAGGCATAATCCGTCCGGATCTTTGTGATCTCCGGAGTCTCTCTGATATACAGATTCCGTCTCGGATTATAATAGTACGGACTGCGCGTGATCCCCGCAAGCATGGCACATTCCCGCAGCGTGAGCTCATCGAGTTCCTTGCCAAAATAGCCATAGGCTGCCGTTTTTACACCGTAATAATTCTCCCCGAGATAAATCGTATTCAGATAGCTTTCAAGGATCTGATCCTTTGTGTAAACCGTTTCCAGTTCCATTGCCAGATATGCTTCCTGGATCTTTCGTTTATAACTGACTTCACTGGAAAGAAGACTGTTTTTTATCAGCTGCTGCGTGATCGTCGAACCGCCCTGTGTCCCTGAAGACGTCAGGTTGCTCACCAGTGCACCGACAATACGCTTGACGTCAATTCCGTTATGCGTATAAAACCGCGCATCCTCAACCGCAACAAAGGCGTTGCGCAGGTTCACCGGGATCTCGTCGATCGAGACGATGACCCGGTCTACGGTTCCCTTATAGTCCGTCAGTTGATTGCCCTGGCTGTCATAAAAGAAAGACGTCTGAGCCTGCTCGTCGATCTCGGCAAGATCCAGTGTGGGCGCAGTCTGTGTATAGGCTCTGACAATGCCCAGGACGTAACCGCCGATAACAATGCTGGCAGCAAGGACCAAAAAAGCCAAAAGCCTCAGTGAATTGACCAGCACGCTGATCACAAAATTCGGCTTCCTTGTACGCGGCTTAAAAAACGATATCTCCCGAGGCCGTTCCTGCCCGGTTACTTTCTTTTTCATAGTGCCTCTCAGTACCTATCGGCATAGAATTGAAACGCTGGATCCATGCAGCAATATGTCTTGATCCTGTCGAACCGGAATATCTCATAATTTAACGAATCACGTACGGCATATAATCCCATCCGGACTGAAAGATCGCCCGACGGGAGGCTGATGATCATCTGCTCCGGCCCTTCGATTTTCTTTATCCTGTTTTTCTTTGCAAAACGCTTGCAATCCGTCTGTTTTTATGATAGAGTAGCAAATGATGCTGTTCAAGGAGGTAATAAACTTGCCAAATATTAAGTCAGCAAAAAAGCGTGTGCTGGTCAACGAAAAAAAGAATTTACGCAACCGCATGATCAAGTCTTCAATGAAGACGGTCATCAAAGGATTCGAGGCTGCTGCGACAGGCAACGACCAGAATGCCAATGTTTTGCTGAATTCTTCATTTAAGGCTTTGGATATGGCCGCGGCAAAAGGCGTCATCCACAAGAATGCCGCCAGCCGCAAAAAGGCTCGTCTGGCCAAAAGGCTTGCAAGCGCTGCCAACTAAGGCGTGAGTCTTCTTGTTTTGTCTTTGCCCTCGTTTGACGATGAGGGCTTTTTGTTGTACAGAAAAGCTTTATCTCCATCGTGTCACTTCCGATCAGCTGCAAGACAACCGGAGATATTGCCCTTCAGCCTATCCCCCCACATCAATAAATGCAGTCATTCAGGTCCAAAACCGTCTTGCAATCGGTCTTCACCGATTGTATTATAATTCCGGGAATAAAAAAACAAATCCACTCCGAAAGGGGACCTAAATATGAAGCTTCGTTACCTTTTCCAGGGAGACAGCATAACCGATGCCGGACGCGATCGGACAGACGGCAGTTCTTTGGGAACCGGCTATCCGTATTTCGCTGCCGCCCTTTTCCGGGACAAATATCCGGAGATCGATTTCGATTTTCTGAACAGAGGCATTGGCGGCGACAAGACACCGGATCTGATCAAAAGATGGCAAACTGACTGCATCGATCTCGATCCCGACATCGTCAGCATTATGGTTGGGATCAACGACGCAGCGTTCTGCGTACCGGATGAGGAATACGAAAGGCTTTACGACGATCTTCTGTCGCAGGTCCGCCAGAAGACAAAGGCAAAGATCATTATGCTGGAGGCTTTTCTGCTCGTTACCCCGGGCCGTGAAAAGCTTCGTTCTCCCCTTGACGCGAAACTTGTGATCCAGCGCAGAGTTGCCAGGCGTTACGCCGACATTTACGTCCCCGTCGATGGTCCGCTTTTTGCGGCTTCCCTGCACGACGACTTGACCAAATGGGCCTTTGACGGAGTCCATCCTTCTGAGATCTGCGCACGGCTTATCGCAAAGCAGCTGGTCGATTATTCCGAACCGCTGTTTGATGAGCTCCTCCACCGTTCGTGAGCCCATACCGCAAGTTGACCTAAAATAAGGAAGCAGTTATAATACTTATAAGTAAGAAAGGGGCGTATCCGATGAAAAAAGTCTTCAGTGTCATCCTTGCTTTTTTTCTGATAGTGCCCATGCTGGCCGGTGCCGAGGGTTTTCACACGAACCTGGCCGCCATCGATGAAGCGGCAAATTCCGTCCTTTATATAGAAGTCTATGACCGAAAGGGCAACATGATGGCCTCCGGCAGCGGTTTTTGCGCATTTGACGCCAATACACTGGTAACGAACCATCATGTGATCGAAGATTCCTCCTATCTGATCGTCTATACGGATGACAACGAGTCTTTTCGTGTTGACACCATCTATGCAGCAAGCGAAGACAACGATCTTGCCCTGCTGCAGTTTGACAACACGTTAGGCATAGTTCCTCTCCCGATCTGCACGACCACATCGGAGTTGTTCCGCGGTGAACCCGTTGTCGCGATCGGCTCGCCCGAAGGATACCAGAACACGGTGTCAACGGGGATCATCAGCGCTTTCCGCACGGAAGAGGTCTTCCGCGAGATCCAGTTCACCGCTCCGATCTCCAGCGGCAGCAGCGGCGGCGCTCTTTTTAACGACAACGGAGAAGTCATCGGCGTCACCTATGCCACACTGAAAAAAGGACAGAATCTGAACTACTCGATCGATATCTCCTATGCCATCTCACTGTATGACGCTTCCGATGTTTCAGCGAACAGCCGTACGCTCGACGAATTTGATCAGTATGGTTTCGGAGAGATCGGTGCCGTTACACAGCAAGCCGACGGCAGCAGCAACCTGTTCATCCTTCCCGAAACCGCATACGCATCTTCCGCCGCTTCCGGAACGCATGGGATCCATTTCTGGAATACCGAAGGTGTTGCTTCCACAGAATATGTGACCTCCACGATTCTGTGGTTTGAAAACACGTCCGGCATTCACTGGATCACCCCCGGGTCCGACACCGGCAGCGGCTCGGATCATTCAGGCACCGGGTATTCAGGCATTATATGGTTTACTCCCGGATCGGATGCCGGGGCCGGCACCGATCAGCCCGGCTCCAGCGGAGCTGCATCGGGGATTCAGTTGTCCACACCAGGCACGGATACTGTAAACGTCCCGGATAACCTCGATACAGGTTCCGGTTCCACCGGGATCCAGTGGATGGTTCCCGGTAATGGATCCGGCGATCCTGGCAGCACAGATCCGGCGCCGAATACCGACGGGCAAACGTCAGGCATCCGATTCTTCTCCCCGGACGGATCCTCTGCGACAGGCGAAACGTCCGGAGAAGCACCGTCGGGAGTTGTTTGGTTCAATAACGGAGATTGATCGGATCTCGTACACAAATCCGTTTTCATGAGAGACAGGTACCTATTTCTCCGTCGGCAATCCATGTATTTCTCATGGCTAAGTCGGCGGGGTTTTCTTAATCCGAAGCGATCATTGACTGAAGATATGATTCTGCCGCAGAGTCGGCCCCTGTTTTTCAAAAAGTGAGGAAGTTTATGGATACCTACCGGATGGGAATTGATGTCGGTTCGACGACTGTGAAAGCGGTCGTCCTCGGTGAAAAGGATCAGGTTATGTTTTCCGATTACCGCAGGCATCATGCCCAGATACAGGAAACGCTCACGGATATCCTTTGCGAAATCAGGGCAAAACTGGGTTCCTGCGATCTTCTGATCACCGCCACCGGTTCCGGTGCAATGAGTATCAGCGCAGCGATGCACGTTGGCTTTGAACAGGAAGTCGTTGCAGTCGCTTCTACCATCAAACAGGATTATCCGCTCACAGACGTTGCGATCGAGCTCGGCGGCGAGGACGCCAAGATCATATATTTCGGAACAGGGATCGAAGAGCGTATGAACGGCGTCTGCGCAGGCGGAACGGGATCCTTCATCGATCAGATGGCTTCCCTTCTCAAGCTCGACGCATCAGCCCTGGATCGTGCTGCCGAAAGCTACAAAACGCTGTACCCCATTGCTGCCCGCTGCGGCGTTTTCGCCAAGTCGGATATACAGCCTCTGATCAATGAAGGTGCCTCCGTTCCTGATCTCGCTGCTTCCATCTTTCAGGCTGTTGTCAACCAAACGATCTCCGGTCTTGCCTGCGGCAAACCGATCCGGGGACATGTAGCGTTCCTGGGAGGGCCGCTCCACTTTCTTCCGCAGCTGCGCGCAGCGTTTATCCGAACGCTGCACCTTACCGATGAAACCGCGATCATACCCGAGGATAGCCACCTGTTTGCTGCCAAAGGCGCAGCACTCTCCAGGGAAAAATCCGGAAAACGCTCCGTCGATTCATTGATAAATGAATTGCGAAGCGGAATCCGGCTCACTTTTGAGCTCAAACGCCTCGAGCCGTTGTTTGCCTCCGCTGAAGATTATGAGGCATTCAAAGCACGCCACGACGTAGCCAGGGTCCCCCGCGGCGATTTTGGAAGCAATGCGGGCGAGTACTTCCTGGGCATCGACGCAGGATCAACAACGACCAAACTTGCTTTGATCGATAAGGACGGAAAACTGATCTGGTCTCATTATACCAACAACGGCGGTTCCCCGCTGAAAGCCGCGATCACTGCCCTGTCGCAATTAAAAGCGCTCTTGCCGCCCGGCTCCGCTATCCTGCGAAGCTGTTCAACAGGATATGGTGAAGCGTTGCTGAAAACCGCGTTTCAGATGGATGAAGGCGAAGTGGAAACGATCGCTCACGTCACGGCTGCCTCCTTTTTTGTCCCCGATGTGAATTGCGTTCTGGACATCGGTGGCCAGGACATGAAATTCATCCGTCTGAAAAACGGTGCTGTCGACACGATCCTGCTCAACG
>CADBNG010000043.1 GCA_902795985.1 uncultured Lachnospiraceae bacterium | reverse complement strand
TTTGAGTTCTTCGTAAAGCTGTACATAGGAGCGATAACGCTCCGGATGGATCTGTCCTTTTTCCACAGCTTCCTTCACGGCGCAGTCTGGTTCATTCACATGGGCGCAGCCCACAAAACGGCACTGTTCTCTGTGCGTAAGGAATTCGGGAAACAGGGTTTCCAGATCTTCTTTTTCGATGCCGGCGTTTTCGAAAGAAGTAAATCCCGGCGTATCCAGAATATAGGTATTGTCCCCGGCCCCGAACAGTTCGCTGTGCCGGGTGGTATGCTTTCCTCTGCCCAGCTTTTTGCTGGTCTGGCCGGTCTCCATGTTCGCGCCCGGCGCCAGCAGATTGATCAGGGAAGATTTTCCGACGCCGGAAGGCCCGGCGACCGCTGTGGTTTTTCCCGCCAGCAATTCACGGACGGTTTCGATGCCTTCGCCGGTTTTTACCGAACAGACAACGACAGGATAACCTGCCGGACGGTAAATCTCTTCCCAGTACGCAGCGTCCCCGTCGCTGTCCAGGTCCTGCTTGTTAAAACAGAGGATCGAAGGAATTTTCTGCCGCTCCAGCTGAAGCAGGAAGCGGTCCAGCACTCCTTCGTTCGGCTTCGGATCCTCCAGCGCGAAAACCAGCAGGGCCTGGTCGATATTGGCGGCCGCCGGCCGGAACAGCTCGTTCCTTCTGGGAAGAATCCGGATGATATTGCCCTCTTTGTCCGCTTCGTGGGTGATTTCGATCTCCGCGTCGTCGCCCACAAGAGGCTTGATTCCCGCTTTCCGGAAAATGCCTTTTGCTTTGCAGGAATAGACAGCGGATTCTGCCACGCGAACGTAGTAGAATCCGGCTATCCCTTTAATAATCTTTCCTGTCATTTACCGATTAAAATCCGATGTCGTACTGCTCGATCACGTAGTCCTCCCAGTCGAGGATCTGGATCGTTCCGACATTCTGATCCGGGGCGCTGTATACCGTAAAGGTCGTCGGCACGGAATTATCCGGCCACGGATCGTCTCCGGCATAGATCGTCGTCGTCTGTCCGTTCTGGACCAGGCGGATGGTCACAAAGCCGCCCTGATAGGAATACGGTTCAAAGATATCGGCGTTGACCGCAATTCCGGATCCTCCGTTGACCGCTGCGTTGTCACCGCCTTCGGTCGGGGCCGGAGTCTCGGTGACTGCCGGGGTTTCCGTGGGCTGCTGCTGTTGCTGCTGCTCCTCCGGCGTCTGCTCGGCGGGCTGCTGCTGTTCCGGATTCTCAGCCGTCTGCTGATCCGTCTGCTGCGGGGCCGGTGCCGGAGCCGCCGGTTCGATCGGTGACGTTCCGCCGTCATTGCCGCGGCTTACATAGATATAGACATCACTGCCCGGCGCCACATCGCTGCCTTCCTGCGGGCTGATGCTGACCACCCGTCCGACTTCCACGTCGCTGGACTGCAGCTGGGCCTGAACCTTCAGGCCGAGGCCGGCCCGGGTATTTTCCACTTCGGTCTGTGTCGCTCCGACCAGACCTCCCGGAATGGTCACGTTGGTGCTGCCGGAGGAAACAACCACGTTCACCGTGCTTCCGGAGCGGATCATGGTTCCGGAAAGGGTCTCCTGATAAACGATCTGGCCCTCGGCGTAATTGTCCGAGCTCTGGGTTCCGCTCTGGCGGATCACCAGGCCGTACTGGGTTCCGAGATCAGTGGCTTCATCCAGCGTCTTTCCGAGGAAATCGGGGACCTCCACCATATCGTCGCTTTCGCTCTCCGTCGGGATAATCGTAACTTCCGCTGTTGCGGAGGAGGAAGACGAAGCGGCTGTCGTGTCTTTATTCGAGGAACGGTTGCCGAACAGGCCGGCCATATTGCCGATCAGAACAATAAGGATCACCACGATGACCGCGCCGATCAGGAAACCGCCGATGGTAATGGCCTTTTCCAGACGGGAACTGACGCCTTCGTCATATTCATTTTTCTTCGCGATCTTCCGGCTGCGCTTTTCAACCCGCTCGGACTGCTCGGGCACTTCCCGGTGCTCTTCCCGGCTGCGGCGGGCACGTTTCGTTTCGCCGTCCGTTTTTCTTCCGCTGCGGACTGCTGCTTTTTCCGCGGCGCCGGTTCCTGCTTCCTCGGCGGCCTTTACAGCGGCAGCCTCTTCAGCGGCAAGCGCGGAAGCGGAGGCAATACGGACGAAATTGCCCTGGGGATCGCTCAGGGAATGCTTCAAATCATCGATCAGGCCGCCCATATCCTGATAGCGGCGGTCCGGATTCTTCTGGGTGCACTTCAGAATAATCTGTTCAAAGGCATAGGGAAGGTCCGCCGTATAACGTGAAGGCGGAACGATTTCTTCCTGCAGATGCTTGATGGCGATCGCCACGGTGGTGTCGCCGTCGAACGGTACCCGGCCGGTGACCATCTCATACATGGTGATGCCCAGCGAATAAATATCGCTCTTGGCATCCGATACGCCGCCCCGGACCTGCTCCGGCGAGCTGTAATGAACCGATCCCATCACATTGGCGGTGATGGTATTGGAGTTCGTCGCCTTGGCGATGCCGAAGTCGGAAAGCTTGACCTTTCCGTCAGTCGATATAATGATATTCTGCGGCTTCACGTCACGGTGCACGATGCCCTGGTTGTGGGCAGCTTCCAGTCCCAGAGAGACCTGGATGGCAATGCTTGTGGCTTCCTTCACGCTGAGCTTGCCCTTTTTCATGATGTAGTTTTTCAGCGTGATGCCTTCCACCAGCTCCATGACGATGTAGTACAGGCCCCGGTCCTCTCCCACGTCATAGACGTTGACGATATTGGGATGGGCAAGACCCGCCGCAGACTGAGCTTCTTTTCTGAATTTTGAGATAAAGGAAGTATCCTGCCGGAACTCGGCTTTCAGGATCTTGATCGCGATCATACGATTCAGTTTGTGATCCATGGCCTTGTAGACGTCGGCCATCCCCCCGGATCCTACCCTGGATACGATCTCATATCTCTCGGCAATAATAATCCCGTCTTTTAACATTTACTCCACCTCTTCCGCAAAGGGATCCACTACAATCACAGCGATGTTGTCCTTGCCGCCCGCTTCATTTGCCGCGTTCAGCAGTGCCATGGCGGGATCCTTTGCCGGCTGCCCCAGCGCATCCTTCAGGATGCGATAGATGTCGTCATGCTCCACCATATTCGACAGGCCGTCGGAACACATGAGAAACACCTGTCCCTTTTCCAGCTTCAGATCAAAGAAATCGATCTGAACCGTTTCTTCCGTGCCGACTGCCCGTGTAATGATATTCTTGTCCGGATGATGCTCCGCATCTTCCACTTCCATCTCGCCGAGACGCACCATTTCGGCAATAAGGGAATGGTCCTGGGTAATCTGGTTCAGGGAATCGCCGCAAAGGTACAGGCGGCTGTCCCCCACATTCGCAACATATAAATATTCCCCGGATACCGTCGCCGCAACCATGGTGGTGCCCATGCCCGCCATCTCGGGATCCCGTGTGGCGGCGTCCAGAATCGCGGCGTTGGCGGCGTTGATTCCGTTGCGGATGATTTTAACCGGGTTGAAATTTTCGTCCTTTTTGATCTCTTCAATCAGGGTCGTTACGCCGTAGCGGGACGCGAAATCGCCGGCCGCGTGGCCGCCCATCCCGTCGGCGACTACAAAAAGATTCGGCAGATTCCCCACCGGATCTCTGGAAGTATAAATATAATCCTGATTGACCTGTCTGATCTTTCCGACATCTGTGGCGGAAAAAACCTTCATAATTGTCCTCCGGCTCAAAAAAACATATCTCAATCCGCCGTAAGTATCTGCTCTTTCTGCAAAAACATTACGGCGGTGCCAGGAAGCTGTTGCGGAGCTGTCCGCAGGCTCCATCTATGTCTGAACCCATTTCTTTTCTTATAGTAACATTAATTCCGTATTTTTCAAGTTTTTTGTGAAAATCGGCCGTTTCCGCGCTGCCCGGCCGGGCAAGTCCGCTCTCCGTCACGGTATTGACCGGAATCAGGTTCACGTGACAGGGAAACCCTTTCAGGAGGGAAGCCAGTTTTTTCACATCGGCGTCGGAATCGTTGACGTCCCGGACGAGGGCGTATTCAAAAGAAACCCGGCGTCCGGTCCGGTCGAAATAATACTTCGCGGCCTCCACAACCTCGCGGACCGTATACCTGTTTGCCACCGGCATCAGGCTTTTTCGAACCGTATCGTCCGCCGCGTGCAGGGAAACCGCCAGCGTCACCGCCAGCCCTTCTTCCGCGAACCGGCGCATCTCCGGCACCAGGCCGCAGGTGGAAACCGTAATGTTTCTCTGGCTGATCCCGGCGCCCTTCGGGTCGTTCAGCAGACGGATGAAACGGACGGTGGAATCGTAATTCATGAACGGCTCTCCCATTCCCATGACAACCACGTGGGAAACCCGTTCTCCGCTGATTTCTTCCACCCGGTAAACCTGCTCCAGCATCTCCGAAGCGGTCAGGGAACGGATCAGTCCGTTCCGGGTGGACGCGCAGAAGCGGCAGCCCATGGCGCAGCCGGCCTGGGATGAAACGCAGACGGAATTGCCGTAATCGTGTCGCATCAGGACGCTTTCGATCACATTGCCGTCCGGAAGGGCAAACAGATATTTTTCCGTCCGGTCTTTTGCGGAAATCAGCCGGCGCACCTGCCGGAGCGTTGTCAGCGGATATTCTTCTGCCAGACGCGCCCGGAACGCAGCGGGAAGATTCGTCATTTTTTCATAGGACGGAGCGTGTTTTTCGTGCAGCCACGAAAAAAGCTGACGGGCGCGATACGCCTTTTCGCCCGCCGCAAGAACCGCCTCTTCCAGTTCATTCTGAAACATCGATCGAATGTCCACGCAAAAACCCCGCTATATAGAACCCGTCATGGAACGCGTCCGGAAGCAGCTGCAGGCTGGAACCGGTACCGGAAAAGACTTCCGGAAGATGATTTCCGATGGGATAAGGTTCAAAATCATGATTTTCCAGGAACCACTGCGCGTTCCGCGCGTTTTCGGTCTCCGTAAAGGTACATGTGCTGTAGATCAGCCGTCCGCCGGGACGGACCTTTTTCGCGGCCGCATGAAGGATTTTTCTCTGCAGTTCCGCCAGTTCCCGCTCCTTTTCCTCCGAAGCCGTATACCGGATATCGGGCTTTCTTCCAATCACCCCGTAACCGGAACACGGGGCGTCCACCAGGACGACGTCATAGAGATCATCCGGACCCGGATCCAGCGCGTCGCGGACCTCCGTCCGAAGGTTGGCAAAGCCGCAGCGCTTTGCATTCTCCTCGAGCATCCGAACCCGGCTTCCTGAAAGATCCCGGGCCGTAACGCTGCCGGTCCCTTTTAAAAGATCGGCGGCCAGAAGGCTTTTTCCGCCCGGCGCCGCGCAGACGTCCAGCACTCTTTCCCCTTCTTTCAGGCCCGCCGCGAAAACCGCCAGCTGCGAACTGGCATCCTGGACAAAGAAACAGCCTTCCCGAAAGGCCGCGGATTCCGCAACCGAGGCCAGCCCCGGAAGGAACCAGGCGTGTTCGGGCCACGGAGCCGGTTCGGGCGCAGCCCCTTCCTGCTCCAGAAGGGCCAGCGTTTTCTCTTCTTCGTTGTCCGTCTGACGGATATGGACCGTAAACGGCCGCTGCACAGAGAAGGACCGGCAGATTTTTTCCGCTTTATCAACGCCATAATCCCGGATCCATTTTTCCGTCAGGTATTCGGGCAGCGAAGCCGTAACGGAAAGGTAGCGGACCGGGTCTTCTTCCTTTTTCGGCCAGGTCACCCGTTCCGGCTCACGGATCATGGAACGCAGGACCGCGTTCACATATCCCTTTAAGGAACGGAAGCCCCTTCTTTCAGTCAGCTTCACCGCTTCGTTGACAATGGCGGAAGCCGGCACGCTGTCCATTTCTCCGATCTGATAGGTTCCCATCCGCAGGATCCACAGGATCACGGGCCGGATCTTTTTCACCGGCATCGAGGAATATGCCGCGATCTGGTAGTCCAGCCGGATCCGGTTTTCGACGGTTCCCTGGGTCAGACGGACGAAGAAGCCCTTCTGAGCCGGCGTCAGTTCCGGATGCCGGGCCAGCTCCCCGTGAACGAGGGAGTCCAGCTTCTTCCCGGTTTTATCATACTGTAGGATCGTATCCAGCGCCATTTTGCGCAGATCCGGCTGTTTTTCGTTCATCCGCCAAGTACCGTCCCGATCTCAAGCCGGAAGCCCCGGAGAAAGGAGGCCGCATCCATTCTCTTCTTGCCTTCCATCTGGATTTCCAGAAGGGAAAGGACGCCGTTTCCGGTCTGTACAAGAATTCCTTCTTTGCCGGCCGCAACGATGCAGCCGGGTTTTTCCGGCGTATTGTTTTCCGGGGAAACGGCCGCTTTCCAGATCCGCAGATTCTTTCCGTTCAGCACGGTGAAAGCGCCGGGCCAGGGATCCATGCCCCGGACAAAACGCTCCAGTTCCTCTGCCCCGCGGGACCAGTCTGTCCGCCCGTCTTCCTTTTTGATCATCCGGGCATAGGGCGTGGTGCTCTCCTTCGGCTGGGGGACGGCCCTGATGCCGCCTTCTTCCAGTTTTCGGACCGTTTCCGAAAGCAGATCCGCTCCGGCGGCGGCCAGTTTATCAAACAGGCTTCCGCTGGTGTCGGTTTTTTCGATCGGGACCTCGCGGACGGACAGGATGTCCCCGGTATCCAGTCCCTCGTTCATCTGCATGATGGACACGCCGGTCACCGCGCATCCGTCCAGCAGCGCGCGCTGGATCGGCGCCGCGCCGCGGTAGGCCGGAAGCAGCGACGCGTGTTCATTCACGCAGCCGTATTTCGGCAGTTCGAGCACCTCTTTCGGAATCAGCATTCCGTAGGCGGTGACCACGATCAGGTCCGGTTCAAAGGCCGCCAGGTACTGCGCGTCCTCCGGACGCATTTTTTCCGGCTGATATAGGGCAATGCCGTTCGCGGCGGCCGCTTCCTTTACGGGGGACGGCTGCGGTTCTTTTTTCCGTCCTTTCGGACGGTCCGGCATGGTAATAACCAGCGGAATACTGTGGCCGTCTTCAATCAGGCGCAGAAGCGCCGGAACGGCAAAATCGGGAGTTCCCGCAAACAGAATTTTCACTCTTCTTCTCCGTCCTCTTCTTCCGTTTCTTCCGGTTCCTCATAAACCGCGTCGCGGATTTCGCCCTCTACAAGGGTGGTATACATGATGCCGTCCAGATGGTCGCATTCGTGGCAGACCGCCCGGGCCAGCAGCCCTTCGGCCTCCATCTCATACGGCTCCATATTGATGTCAAACGCCTTGAAGCGCACCTTTTCCGGCCGGGTAACGGTCCCGCATTTTCCGGGGTAGCTTAAGCACCCTTCGTCCCCGGTCTGCTCGCCTTCACGTTCCAGAATCTCGGGATTGATCAAAACGTGGGGCTGGGGTTCTTCCAGTCCGCAGTCGATCACGATAATCCGGCGCAGAACGCCGACCTGGACCGCTGCGAGTCCGACGCCGGCGGCGTCGTACATGGTTTCGAGCATATCCGCTACGAGCTGTTTGAGCCGCGGGGTCATTTTTTCCACCGGGCGGGACGTCTTGGTAAGTACGGGATCCCCGAGGATCCGGATGTTCCGAAGTGCCATTTTCTTTTCTCCTGTTCCGTTCTTTCCCTGTCTGCGGGAGGCCGGACGCCTCCTGCGTGATTTCCTGCTGTCCGGGTTCTCCTGCCCGTCAGCTGTCCAGATTGAACTGTATATTGATCGGGGCAAAGCCCTCATTGATCTCGATGTATTTTTCCATGGCCCTGCGCAGACGGATCAGCCCTTCCGTCCGGGGCCCGCGGATATAAACCGCTGCCCTGTACTGGTCCGCCACCCTGGAAACGGCTTCCGGCGAGGGGCCCAGGATCCGGATTCCTTCCTCCGCGCGGGAAAGGGCATACCGTTTCAGATGCGTCAGGGCATTGTAAAGCTCTTCCTCGTCACTGCCGCTGCCGTGGACAGCGATCATATGTCCCGCCGGAGGATAGCCCATCAGCTCCCGGTCTTCCAGCTCTTCATTATAAAAGGAATCGCAGTCGCCCGCAACCGCGGCGGCAATGGCGTAGTGCTCCGGCGCGTAGGTCTGGATCACGGCCAGGCCTTTCTTTTTTCCTCTTCCGGCACGGCCCACCGCCTGGGAAATCAGCTGGAACGTCCGCTCCGCGGAACGGTAATCGCTGGCATACAGGGACATGTCCGCCGCCAGGATCCCCACAAGGGTGACGTTCGGGAAGTCATGCCCTTTCACGATCATCTGTGTCCCGATCAGGATATCCGCTTTCTGATCCGCAAAGCTTTTCAGGATCCGCTCAAAGCTGCCCTTCCGTCTGGTGGTGTCCGCGTCCATCCGCAGGATCCGCGCCTTCGGGAATTCCCGAAGGACCGCCTCTTCCACCTGCTGCGTTCCGGCGGACAGGCCGCCGATATAGGGAGATCCGCAGTTTTTGCATTCATGGATCATCGGCTCGGTATATCCGCAGTAATGACAGACCAGCCGTCCGTTCCTGTGCTGGGTCAGCGATACGTCGCAGTGGGGACATTTGACTACGCTGCCGCAGGACCGGCAGGAAATAAAGCCGGTATAGCCCCGCCGGTTCAGAAACAGCATGATCTGTTCTTTCTTCTCCAGGCGTTCCTCCATCGCGGTCAGCAGCGCCCGGCTGAGCATGGTCCGGTTGCCCTGCTTCAGTTCCTTTCTCATATCCGCAACGCAGACCTCCGGAAGAACAGCCTCTCCGAAGCGGTTTTCGAGGCGGAAAAAGGCGTAATCCCCTCTCCTGCAGGCCGCCATGGCTTCCACGGACGGGGTCGCGGAGCCCATCACCACATGCGCGCCCTCCAGCCCTGCCCGTTCAATGGCTGTTTCCCGGGCATGATACCGGGGCGTTGTTTCGCTCTGATAGGATGTTTCGTGCTCTTCATCAATGATGATAAGCCCGGGATCCTGGAAAGGGGTGAACAGGGCGGAACGCGGCCCGATCACCAGATCCACCTCCCGCTTCTGCACTTTTTCCACCAGGTCGGCCCGTTCCCCTTTGGAAAGCCGGGAATGCAGCACGGCCACCCGCTCGCCGAAGCACCGGTAAAACCGGCTGACGGTCTGCCAGGTCAGGGAAATCTCCGGAACCAGCAGGATTGCCTGCCGTCCCTGTCCGATCACGTCCCGGATCAGGTGAATATACAGAAACGTCTTGCCGCTTCCGGTGATCCCATGGATCAGGCAGGGCCGTCCGGCCCCTTCCATTTCCTTTTTGATTCCGTCATAAACCCTTTGCTGTTCTTCATTCATCGGCGGAATCGGTTCGACCTGAATCTCTTCCGGGAAAGGATTTTTCTCCTCTTTCGGCTTCCGCCGGCGCATCTGCCGGACCGGCAGAACCGTTTTAAGCGCCTGGTTCATCGTGGAGCCGTAGGTCGTACGCAGCCAGGCGGCCAGCGCGAACAGCCGTCCTTCCACCGTCACCGCGCCGGGAACAAATTCCAGAACGTCCTTGATTTTTTCCGGTTCGAGCCTCGGTTCCGTTTCAATCGAATAAACGTATCCTTCCCGGAGGGTATCGCCCCGCCCGAAAGGAATCCGGACCCGGCATCCTTCGGTTACCGTATTCCATAGTTCTTCCGGAATGCGGTACTGAAAGGTCCGGTCCAGCCGGTCGACCGAAATATCCACGATGATATTTGCGTAACGCTCCATAAACTGCCGTTCTTTCTGTCCGATGATAAAGGAAAAGCCACCCGCTGTACGGATGGCTTTGGATCGTAATCAGCCTGTTCTCAGCCAGCCACGCTGTTCAGCTGCTCAACAAGAGCATCCGCGTCCAGACCGTGCACCATAGCGGCCTCTTCCAGCGTTTCCATCTGGGAGGAGGGGCAGCCAAGGCAGTGCATGCCGGCATTAAGAAGCACCGGGATCGTATCCTGGTTCTCCATGATCACCTGTCCGATTGTCATGTCCTTTGTGAAAGCCATTTATTTATACCTCCTGAATTCAGCTTCGATTCAAAATCCGCTTTATTATATATCGGTTGGAAGTTATAAGCAAGCCCATTCTGCAGCCATGCCCCGCCGCGCGGAT
>CADBNG010000042.1 GCA_902795985.1 uncultured Lachnospiraceae bacterium | reverse complement strand
TTCAGTTCCCTGCAGTTCATAACGGCTTCCTCAGGGATTCTTCTTCCTCCGACCTTGCATAGTCCGGGAGTTTGCCGATCCTCGCGGTCATCAAACGCTCCAGATCGATATCCCTTCGTCCTCCCCAGAGCTCGTCGTCAAACATGACGTGCGCGAACAGCTCCCGGTCCTTTCCGGAACAGAACCTTAAAAAGGCCTCAAACGGCATGGCCGCGTTGTGGTAACGGAATCCCGTCTGCTTTTCATACCCCGCGAAGGTTCTCAGGTAATCCTTCACGAAATCCATTGCGCCGTCCTGCATGCGGTCTGCCGCCGCTTTATATCCCTTGGCGGGACCGATGTCGAATCTCGGCGTCAGATTCGCGGAATAACCGATGCAGGAAGGAGCCGGTTCCAGATAGGCGTATTCCCGCATGGCGGGCTCCATATACGGACTGAAGTCAAAGAACGCCCGGATCCGGATCCCGGTTGCCGCTTCTTTTTTCAGGCAGCCGGCGCCGTTCCCCTGGAAATAATAATGGACAATATCCTTTCCCGCCGCGTCCTGGATCGCGGACGCCGAACGTCCGCTGTATCCGGAATCAAAAACGGCCGTGCCGTCCTCGATGAAAGCATGGGGATTATGCAGAAGATAATCCCGGACCCGCTGCCGGCTCTGTTCATGCTTTTCCTTATCATACGCCCGTTCCATAAAGACGCTGATGAATTCCGTAAAGCTCTCGTTGGTAAAGGTCTCGTCCGGATCCGACGTCGCGTCCCACATCCATTTTTCCGCGTCCGGAACCGAACAGAATTCGAGGATCTTAAGAAGCTTTTTCGGAGTCTGCCAGGACAGGTCCACCGGCAGGCCGAACAGATCCCGGGGCTCTTTCATCATCACGGGAAGGAGCGCAAGCCGGGAAGCGTAAAGATATCCGCAGGGCGGAAGCTCCGGATGATACTGGCGGTATGCTTCATAAACCTGCATGGGAAGAAAACCGTCTCTCGAAAGAAAGAGAAGTTTTTTCACATGATCTCTCTGCACGTTCTCCGCCAGCCATTTCACCAGCGCGAGCACATGCATGCCGAGGGCGGCGTATCCGACAAAATAGGCATCGGCATTATAGGCGCTGTTCTTCTCGAAAGGCCGGAACGGATCGTCGAAATACCGGTCGGCGGCCATTTTCCGGAAAATGGCGATTCCCGGCTCCTTCTGCGCGGTTTCCCAGTCCGTCAGGTCCCGGCAGATTTCCTGTACCTGGTTAAAGCAGCCCTGCTTCGCGAAAGCCTCTGTGGTTTTCGGCAGGTAAGCCGTGCGGAAGCCTTCCCGCTCTGCCTGGGCGATATCCCCCGCCGGATCGTCCCCGATATGGAGGATCTGCAGCGGAAGGATGCCGGTCTGGTCGCAGATTTCCCGGTAAAGACTGCCGGTGGTCTTTCTTTTTCCCTCTTCGGAGGAAACAAAAAGATAATCATATCCTTCGTATCCGCACTGCGTAAGGAGCATATGGATCTGGTCTCCCCGCAGGTACATATCCGTAGTGATTATAATGGTTTTGTTCGCGGCGACAGCGGCATCGTACAGTGTTTTTCCGCTTTTTCTCTGGCGGCAGAGGAGCTTTTCAACCGCGAATTCCTCTTCCATCATCGCGGAGGCAATCTCCTCCGGCAGCATAAAGCGGCTGCGGATTGCCTGATAGATTTCATTGATGGACACGTCTTCCTTTTCGATCAGCCCTTTCCGGATTTTCCGGCGCAGCTCTTCCTCCGCCATGCGGCGCATGTCGGAAAAGGCGAGGGTTCCCGATGACAGTTCCCCGAACTTCCGGTCAAGAAGCCCGAATTTCTGATAATCATCCGCCACCGGCCGCAGGATCAGCGTGTCAAAAACGTCAAAACTGACGGCGGCAATCCCGGGAGAACGGATCGCGTCGATAATCTTCTGTATACTTGTATATTCCATATTAAAACCTGACCTTTACTATCGTCTCAAAGCCCGCTTTTACAAGAATGTCCTTTTTTCTCTTTTCATTATAATGCGAAACGGCGAGGATGACAGTTGTTTTTTTATTCTCTGCCTCCTCCGGTGAAAAAACCGGGAATCCGTGACAGTTTTTCCGTCCTTTCTGTTCCTCCGGACTCATCAGAAAGCCCCGGATCCGCACGTCAAGGGCCCCGATCACTTCCGCCATCCGGCAGGCATACTGACCCGCGCCGCAAAGATATACTTCCTTTTCTTCTTCCAGCTTCCGGACCGTCTCCTCTCCGAGGATCATCCGGCTCCGTGCCCGGCCCGTTGTGGTTTCCTGAAGCATCGTGAAGAGAAGCCCGGTCTCTTCATCCACATTTCCGCCGGCTTTGCCGTACAGCTGTTCTTCCGCTCCGAGATACAGGGTACGGATCCGGCCGAGGACGTCACGTCTCCATTTGCGGACTGCTGCCGCAAGGCGCGGATCGTTCTGCATTTTTTCCTGAATCGAAGGCCGGAGCGTCACGCCCTTCTGCCAGCTTTTTAAGTATCCTTCGGCATGGGCGGGGGAAAAGCCGCCGGTCACTGTGGAATGGGCCCGGAAGCGCCGGCAGAAGCCCTCTTTATGCAGAAGCCGGACGCTGTCCGCCAGCAGCAGCATTTCGAAGATAAACCCGATATCCTCATGGAAGATGCCTTCGGTAAAA
This sequence comes from uncultured Lachnospiraceae bacterium, assembly GCA_902795985.1. Next base: position 10,098 of record CADBNG010000042.1, on the reverse strand, counting down.
CGAAGATCCTTTTCCTCCAGGAAAGCGTGCCGGATCAGATAGGTGGGAACGCTGGGGGAAAGCACGTCCCCGGTCACCGCCCGGATAAAAGCCCCGGTTCCTTCATACAGGCCTTCCGCATCCCGGTAAGTGAACAGGGTCTGCGCCGCTGCCTTCTCAAAGGCCGGATCGTCCGCAAACTGACGGTTTTCAAAACCGATCACATCCGTCTGTTCTTCTTCCGCAATGTTCATCAGCATGGAGAGCGTTCCGGGAAGGATCCAGTCGTCCGCATCCAGCATATAGACATATTCGCCCCGCGCTTCCCTCAGCGCCAGATTCCGCGCCGCGGCCTGACCCCGGTTTCTGTCCTGACGGAACAAACGGATTCGCGGATCCGCTTTGGCATATGCGCGGAGGATGCGGTCCGACCCGTCGGTTGAAGCATCATCCACGCAAAGGACTTCCAGATCGATGAAGTCCTGAGAGAGCACGCTTTCAAGGCATTCCTCCAGATAAGGCGCCACATTATACACCGGGATCAGAACGCTCAGTTCCGGCCCGTTCTGCGATACGGCAAAGCATCCGTCTCCTGCCGCGGACGCGTACTTTTTCCGGACGTCCTCCGCAATCTTATCCCGGTAGGCCGTGACCGCAGCGGCCAGGGCCGGCGTTTCCGCCCAGCCGTCCTTCGTTTCCGAAAGATGCTGAAGGATCCGCACGCAGCCTTCCACGTTTTTCATTCCGGTTTTGCGCGTCATGATGGAATCCGCGCGGTACCGCCGGAGAAACCAGGGGTCTTTTAAAACCCGGATCCGCCGCGCGCGCATCAGCACGTCAAACGTGAAGATCTCGTCCTCGTGCAGGATTCCTTCCATAAAGCGCAGCCCGTTTCCTTCCAGGAACTCCCTGCGGTAAAAGAAACGCTGCTGCAGGGGAATCCAGTCGTTGTTCTCCATCCATCGGATCATCAGATCTTTACCGCTGTACACATCGGGATAATCGCCCCGGTACACCGCCGGATTCGTTCCGAACTTTTTCCGGAATTCTTCGGTCTCAAAAAAGAGTTCCGAGGAAAAGGTTACGGCGTCAAGGCCGTCCTTTTCGGCCGTCTCCGCCAGTTTTTCCAGTGCTTCCGGCCGGATGCCGTCATCGGAATCCAGAAAATAAACGAACTTTCCTTTTGCCTGGGAGAGCCCCCGGTTCCGTACGGCTGAAAGGCCGGTGTTGACCTCGTTTTCAAACAGCCGGATCCGTCCGTCTTCTTCCGCCGCCCTTTTCACGATCTCCCAGCCGCCGTCGGTCCCCGCATCGTTTATGCACAGGATCTCGATCTCCTCCAGAGTCTGGTTCTGAACGCTCTTCAGGCAGTCCCCGACATACTTTTCCACATTATAAACCGGAATAATAACCGATACGATGATCTCCACAGCTGACTCCTCTTTTATTTCACGCTCTTCCGCAGCTCTGCCAGGGCGTTCAGGGCATACTCCTGATAGAATGAATCCTTTTTTTCTTCGTCCATGGATGCCAGGAAGCTCTCCAGCTCCGCCAGCGTGCAGCCGTTTTCCTGCACGAAAAACTTCGCGTACGTCGGCGTCGCGCGGTAACGGCTGGTCAGTTCGAATTCCGGACAGTACCCCCAGTAACAGCGCTGACGAAGGGGCACGAAGACCTCCTCCCTCAGCCGTTTCAGCTTTTCGATATCAAAATGCTGTCCGGCTTCCCGGTTCAGATACGCGGCAAACTCTTCCGTACGCAGATTGCCCGCGCCTTTTCCGATTCCCATCATGGTGGCGTCGATGCTGATTCTCCGTCCCGGGGAAAAACAGCCCGCCGGCTCACCCGGACACAGCAGGCGGCAGGCCGCCCTGGCATTGGCGAAAGAAAGCGAAAGATTGTTATGGGCGTGCAGTCCGAGGAGGATCTCCGTATCCAGACAGGAATCCGCCAGCAGAAGCCGTTTCTGGATTTCCGCTTCCTTCATCACACCGAAGCTGTCCACGATATAAAAGGCCGAGAGCCCGGCGCATTCCTTTTGAAAAAGGTCGATCATCCGTTTCAGCTCGTCATCGGAATACCGGGTCGTCACCATTGGCTGGAGATAGAGGCGGTACCCTTTCTCCAGAATCCTCCTGCCCGTCACGGCAGCCTGCAGCAGGTCCTTTTTATGGAAGCACAGGCGGATTCCGTCCACCGGATTTTCCGTCCCGGCCGTTTTCTCCGGGATTTTTTCCGCCGGGAATTTTCCGTAATCGATCATCAGCAATTGCAGGGCTTCCGAACTGCCGGCCAGACCGTTCTGTTTAAGCGCCTCAAAATCCCGGTACAGGGAACGTCCTTTTACGCTGCCTTTCGTCTCATCCATGTACCCCAGTTCCAGAAACCGGATTCCCGCTTCCTCCAGCTTCCCTGTAAGGAATGAAATCTGGTCTCCGAATTCGAAATCATTGACCCATCCTCCGTCGCGGAGGGTACAGTCCATCAGTTCAATTCTGTTCATTTTTTCTCCATTTTAAGCATAAACCGGATCAGCGGCAGCGCCTGCTTATAATCATCTGTTTTCCGGTATATTATATAATACAGTGCCGGAGGGACCACGATGCACAGAACCGCTCTGAGCGCCAGCTCCGCGATCCCCGAAAAAGGCACCAGCGCGCACAGCCCGTAAGCGGCTGCTCCCGCGGCAACAGCCGTCCCCGCGTACTTCAGATGCGGCAGAAAATATTCCCCGATCCGGTATCCGGCAAAATAATGCCGGTAAAGAATCCACGCGCCGCCGATAAAATTAAAGACAAAATAGGAAATCAGCGTCGCCAGGATAATCCCGAAAAGGCCGAAGGCGCGGATAAAAAGCCAGTTCATAACCAGGTTGGCCGCCGCTTCGATCACGGAAAGATGCCGCATCTGCCACCAGATTCCGACGGATTCGGCATCCAGCGTCCGGATATCACTCATTTTCAATACATAGAAATACACCGCGAAGGTAACCGCCATGGAAACGGGGAGCGTCATATCCTCCCCTGCCCAGAGCCGCATAAAAGGCTGATACAGGCACAGCAGGCAGGCCGCGCACCAGCCGCTCAGGCACATGAACAGGAAGTTGATATTGTTCATATCCCGAAGGTTTTTCTCCACCGGGTCCATGGCAATGCTGTTGCCCACACCGCCGGCCATGGAGGTTTTAACTACCGCAAGAAGCATGACGACAGCGTCCATCACATAATAATAATTGCCGTAAACCGCGGTAATGCCCAGCCCCAGATAAGCCGAAACAAACATGGAATCAAAAGCATTGCGCGAAAGGGAAGCCACTTTGCGGATGAAAAGCCCCGCAACCTGCTTTTTAATCTCCCTGTATTCTTCCGGCGCAAGTTCCCCCTCCTCTTTATACTGCCCGAAGATCTTTTTGGCCTGTCTCGCGCACAAAAGGCTGAAGGCGCAGGTCGAAAGGGGCACGGTCAGCGCGTAAAGGTAGAAGTCCCGGGCCAGTCCGATGAAAACAATCTGAAGCAGATACATTCCCGTCTGGGTAAAGATATGCATCAGCCCCCGGACGTCTTCCCTCTGAAATGCCGCCAGCAAAGCCTTGCGGTTCGGGAACAGCAGGCAGTTCATAAAGCTGTCCACCAGGAAGATCAGATAAACGATATAAATATTGATGCCGGGCGGCGTTTCTCCCCGGGTCAGTTTCGGAAGGAACAGCATGATAAGAAGGCCTGCGGCCAGAATTACCACACCGACGATCCGGTAGATCTTCGCGTAAAGCTTCAGCAGCGCGTTGATGGTTTTCGCGTCATTTTCGGCGATCGGCCGGTACATGCTGTAGACGATCGCGGTGCCGAAGCCCAGTTCCGCCAGGTTCAGCATCTGGACGATGGAATAAAACAGGCCGGTCAGTCCCAGGAATTCCGCGCCGAGCAGGTGGATGATCATCGTCCGGACAATAAAAGGAAGAAGGATTCCGACGATCTTGTCGACGCCCCCCGTAATGATATTCCTTTTGGTGTTTCCGGTACGATCCAGTCTCATGCCCGTTTTCCGTTACAGTTCATTGTCTTTCTGGGCGGCGGAATAAAACCGGTTCAAAAGCTTCGCGATTTTTTCCGGCCAGAATTTTTCCAGCATCCGGAGATCTTCCCTGCTGCGGGAACCTTCCCCATGGATAACCCGGGTCGTGGTGGAGGCCGCATGGATCCTGTGGCCCATCAGCGGCTGCGGAACATAACAGAAGCTCCCGGGCAGCTTCGAAATTCTCTCCCAGGCCTCCCAGTCCAGGTCCGCCAGAAACCCTTCGGTAAAAAGCGGCGCCGGCAGATGGGTTTTTACGTAGGTTACCGACGGACAACAGATCGCCGAACCGAAGGAAAGAATCGCCCGGCGGCAGCGCCGGTCCTGCTGCAGCTTCGCTGACCGCAGGGGAAAAAGCATTTTTTCCTTTATCCGCAGCTTCCGGTTTGCGGAGGACGGGACTCTTTTTCCGTCCCGGATCTCATCGTATAATGTAAAGGCAATCAGCGGCCGCTTCTGCCGGTTCAGGGCCTCCAGCGTTTTCGCGAGGAAAGCCGGATCATAGATGTCGTCCTGATGGGCCAGCGTAACCAGGGGTGTTTCCGCCTGTTCAAGGGCATAATTCCAGTCTGCGGCAATCCCGCATTGACCTTCCCGGATAAAGAGAGGCAGTTCATTTTTTTCGGCGGTCCGTTTCAGGAAATCCGAAGGCGTCGAAGTACACAGGATGATCCTCGAGGACACCTTCTGCCGCTTTAAGGAAGCCAGGCATTCTTCCAGATAAATGCTTTCCCCATACGCGCAGACCGCGAATGTATGATCGTTCGGACCGTAATTCATCTTCCTTCGCTCCCTAAACAAAAATCTGTGACGCATAAACATGGGTCAGGATCCAGAGATTGAGCATCACCGCGGCCGGAAGAATCCATTTGCCGGCCGACGGGCTTACCTGCAGCAATCTCCGGCGGCCGATCCATAACGGAATGAAAAGAAGCGGAAGGAAATACCGGCCCTGGATCCCGGCAATATGATCGTAGGTCACCGGAGTCCAGGAAAGCGTCATGGCCGCGAAAACAGCCATAACAACGGCAGCCCCCAGAACAACGGTCCAGAGGACCGCCCCGAAGGAGAATTCCGGCTCGTTTTCATCGCCGTACTTTATGTGCAGTGCCGTCAGGAAGAGAAGGCAGCTGATGACCACACACAGTATCGGGATCTCGATATTCAGCCAGCCAAGACGGACTCCGAACATCGTAAGGAAGAACTCATCCGCCTGCCGGATTGCGGTCCGCAGGCAGATCATGACATATCCGCCCGGATCCGCCAGGATATGTTCCACCGTATAGCCCTGCTCACTGTTCCAGGAAAGCACATGTCCCGCGGTACTGTTCGCGGAAAAATGCCCCAGGGCGGAGAACGCGAACATCCAGGTCGACAGAACCGTAATCACGGGAATGGCCGCCAGACCGCAGCCGGCGATCAGGATCTTAGCCCCGTTCGCCCGTGCCCTGCTTTCGGAAAGATGCTTCCACGGAATCACAAAAACCAGGAAAACCAGCGGCGCGTATACCAGCTTGGACGGAGCCAGCAAAACGGAATACAGCAGGCATTTCAACAGATCCTCCGCGCGGACCGTGCCGGGCTTTTTGGACATCGCGGCCACCTGGGAAAGGAAAAGGGCCGTAAAGGCAAGGGTCGGCGCGTCATAGGAGCAGGAAGCGGTCAGATGAAGCACCATCGGAATAACGGCGATCGAAAAAAGCGCCATCGTTTTATTCCGTTCTTTTTTCATCAGCCGGGAGAGAACGAAAACGAAGAAAAGGATGTTCAGGACACGGGCCGATAAAAAGGCCGCCGTGCCGCCCAGATGAAGGATCCGGGCAATCACCAGTCCGAAAGCCGCCGGAAAATAGCCGAAAACCGAATTCGTCGACATGGAGGCCTCCGTAACAAAAAAGCCTTTCTCCTGCGCGAACAGATGCAGTCCGTCCGTCAGCTTCGCGAAATAATCGGCGGAAAGCGCCCGCTCTTCTCCCTGGAAGAACAGGAAATCTTCCATTCTCATGATCAGCCTCGCGTCTCCCGGGGACGTCAGCTTTCCAAGGAACAGATCCGAAAGATGATAGGCTGAAAGATAATGCACGTTCTCATCCGGCGAAACAAACGGAAGGAACACGCACAGATATCCGGCTGCCAGAATCAGAACGGCAAACAGACAGGCTTTCGAAAAATCCGTCCCGGCTGCCGGCCGGTACAGGACTCCCCGGGCAAACAGCAGGGCCAGAAGGATCGTTTCCAGAAAGATTACCGCAAAAGGAAACGTAAAATGCCAGACAGCGAAAAGAGTGGAACGCTCGCATTCCCGCCATTCAAAAAAGAGCAGGACCAGAAAAACCACTACGGCAATAGCGAACACAAAAGTCCGTTTTCCGTTCTCGCCCCGAAGAGAAACAACCGGTCCTTTCATCCGGAGCAGAAGACGGATCTGCAGCACATACACGGCAGTCAGTACTGCCCCTGTCAGAATCCAGAATTCGGAAACCTCTTTGGAAGAACGGGACAGCGCGGCAAACACCAGCAGACCGCCGGCCGCCGCCGAAACCGCGCACAGCACGGCAGTACAAAGAATCGTTTTCCCGTTTTTCCGGATCCGAAGCCAGACCGACCGCAGATAATTCCGGTAAAGAAGAAGGATTTCCGCCAGAAACAGCAGAACAAGATACAGCAGAACCCTGCCCCGGAGATTGGAATACCCGAAAGCATAGCTTCCGCTGTCGGCATAATAATCCGACGGAATCTCCGCCGGCGTCGTCAGGCGAGCGATCAGCAGGATCAGGAAAAACAGTACGGCGCTCCCGCCGGCGGCCAGCAGCTGGCGCCGGATTGTCGTTTTATTCAGAGATCGATGCGGTCTATCGCTCATCATCGTCCCCCTGTCTGGTGCTGCCCGGACGCGTCATCCTGCAGAGCAGGAGCGAAAGGGACACTTTCAGCATATAATAAAAGGAACGGGGCAGGCTGATGGACGACCGTCCCGTTACTCTTTCTTGCATAATTACCGGGTATTCCGCAATGACCCCGCCGTTCCGGACCACCGTCGGTATGGAGTCCGTTTCCGGATAATCATCGGAATACTCTTCGGAAAAAACACGGATAAACTTCCGGTTTGCCACGCGCAGGCCGCTCGTCACATCCTTAACCCTGGCCCCGCAGACGAGGCGCACCAGAAAGGACAGAAACCGGATGCCGGCCCTGCGGGCCCGGCTGGACTGAAAACCTTCCTTCGCGACGAACCGGGATCCGATGCCGACGTCCACGCCTTCTTTTTCCATCCAACGGATCATCGGCAGGATGCAGGCCGGATCATGCTGTCCGTCGCCGTCAATCTGCACCGCGTAATCATAGTCCATTTCCCGCGCGTAAAGATAACCGCTCTGCACCGCTCCCCCGATACCGAGATTGAGCGGGAGGTCCAGATAGGATACGCCGGTCTCCCTCACGGCAGCCAGAGTGCCGTCGGTGGAACCGTCATTGACAGCCAGGATATCCACTCCCGGAGCCTGCTCCCGTATCCGCCGGATCGTTTCGGCAATAATCGCCGATTCATTGTAAGCCGGAACAATTGCCAGGATTTTCACGATTGTTCTTCCTTTGCGGAACCGCTGCCCGAAACCGGATATTTCCCGATTTCCTCTTCAATCTTCCGGATCCTTTTTTCCGCCATGGCCAGTTCCTGCGTCAGCTTTTTGATCCGGTCATGCTGTTTGGAAACCGCGGCGGAAAGCGAAAGGGAGGTGATCATCAGATACGCGATGACCGCCAGAAAAATCAGGTTGGACGGAACCTCCACCCCGGCCCAGCGGGAAAAATGCTCCACCACTCCCGGGAACAGGGCCAGAAGCAGCAGAACCACCGCCCCGGCAAACCAACGGATCGAATTATAAAGGTCCAGGCCCCATCTTCGAATATAGTAAACCGTCAGCGCAAGAAAAAGGACGGAGCCCGCTATCAGTATCAGTTGAAGATTCAGACTCATTCTCCGGACCTCGGAATCAATAAGGGACCGATTTTCGCGTCAGGGCCGTGCGCAGCCTTTTCCGGCCTGCTCAGGCTCTTCCTGTCTGAAGGAGTCCGGTCTTTAAGTCAAACAGTTTCTGGGAAAGGTCCACATAGACCTCCTGGGGATTGATCAGACGGCAGGATTCCTCCCAGAGGGTATTCTTTTCCTGTTCGCAGATCTTCTGCAGTTCGGAAACGCTGGGGGATTCGTAACAGCATTCCCCGTTTTTGAATACCTGTACGAGCAGGTTCCGCATATGATAAGTGCCGCCGATCAGACGGGTCTTCTTCCATGTCGCGTTCGGATCAAAGATGACCAGGTCTTTGGAGCAGTCGTACTCTTCCCCGTCCAGGGCGATCAGATCCGCGCGGATCTTTCCGGTCTCATTGTCATAAATACGGAAAATGACTTTGTTTCCGGGATTGGTCACCTTCTCCATGTTTTCGGAGATCTTGATTTTCGGGATAAACTCCTCATCCCCCCGTCTCTTGATCGCCGCCATTTTATAGACTCCGCCGAATGCCGGCCAGTCGCTGCTGGTGATCAGGTTCGTTCCGACGCCCCAGGAATTGATCTTGGCGCCCTGCAGCTTCAGGCTGTTGATCAGGTATTCATCCAGATCACTGGAAGCCGATATGATCGCGTCGCCGTAGCCCGCGTCGGCCAGCATCTGATACGCCTTTTTGGAAAGATACGCCAGGTCGCCGGAATCGATGCGGATTCCGTAGTTTTTCAGCTCGATTCCCTCTTCCTTCATCTCGTTGAAGACCCGGATCGCGTTGGGTACGCCCGAACGAAGGACATCATAGGTATCCACCAGAAGGATACACGCATTCGGATAAATCCGGGCATAGGTTTTAAACGCGGTATATTCATCCGGGAAGCTCATGATCCAGCTGTGGGCATGGGTTCCCTTCACCGGCACACCGAACATTTTTCCGGTCAGCACGTTGGAAGTGCCGACGCAGCCGGCGATCACCGCCGCCCGCGCTCCGTAAATACCGGCATCCGGTCCCTGGGCCCGGCGCAGACCGAATTCCATGATTCCGTCGCCCTGCGCGGCATGAACAACTCTCGCCGCTTTAGTAGCGATCAGGCACTGGTGGTTCAGAATACACAGCAGCGCGGTTTCCACGAACTGCGCTTCCATAATCGGCGCAATCACCTTCACCAGCGGCTCCCGCGGGAAAACCACGGTTCCTTCCGGCACCGCCCAGATATCGCCGGTAAAACGAAAGCCTCTTAAATACTCCAGGAAATCGTCTTCAAAGGTTCCAAGGCTCCGGAGATATTCAATATCCTCATCGGTAAAATGCAGATCTTTGATGTAATCAATGATCTGCTCCAGTCCGCAGCAGATGGAAAAGGCTCCGTCGCAGGGATTTTTGCGGTAAAACGCGTCAAACACCACGATATGGTCCGTGGGATTGCGGAAATACCCCTGCATCATGGTCAACTCATAAAAATCGGTCAGCAGTGTAAGATGTTCGGCTCTCATAATTATTCTCCTGTCCTACTTGCGGAAAAACCTCCGGTGTTCCGGCTTTGCATTCTGTGTCCGTGCCTCAGGCAAACAGCGAACGGATTTTATCCTCCCGGATTTTCGTGCCGATCACGGCGATCCTTCCGGTAAACTCCGCAGCGCCGGTGCGCACTTCCCACTCCTCGGGTACCATATCAAAGTGAAGCCAGGTTCCGTCCTCGGCAGGAACCATTCCCTTGGCCCGGAGGACAACCCCGTACTGCCCGGCATCGGACAGATCCGCAAGGATCTGCTCCAGCTTCTCTTTTGTAAACTTATGGGCGGTCTCGATGCCGATGCTGTCGAACACTTCATCCGCGTCATGGCCGTGATGATGGTGATGATGGTGATGGTGTTCATGCTCTTCTTCATCGTCATCATGGTGATGATGATGTTCGTGCTCTTCTTCATCGTCATCATGGTGGTGATGATGGTGTTCGTGCTCTTCTTCATCGTCATCATGGTGGTGATGATGGTGTTCGTGCTCTTCTTCATCGTCATCATGGTGATGATGATGCTCGTGCTC
>CADBNG010000041.1 GCA_902795985.1 uncultured Lachnospiraceae bacterium | reverse complement strand
AGAGCTGCGACGACATCCAGATAAAGGGGCTCGCCGAGGGAACCGGGCTCTTTGGTGCGGTCAAGCACGGAAATCTGTTTTACGCTGTCCGGAAGCGCATCGATCAGCGCCTGTGCGACAAACGGACGATACAGACGAACTTTCACCACACCGACTTTTTTGCCGAGTCCGGCAAGATAGTCAATGGTCTCTTCAATGGTGTCGCAGACTGAACCCATGGCGATAATGACATGCTCCGCGTCCGGTGCTCCGTAATAGTTGAAAAGCTTATAGTCGGTGCCGATCTTGGCATTGATCTTGTCCATATACTTCTGGACAATGGCCGGAAGCGCTTCGTAGTACTGGTTCTGCGTTTCTCTATACTGGAAGAAGACATCCGGATTCTGCGCGGAACCCATCTGGAAAGCGTGATTCGGATTCAGAGCGTTGGCACGGAACTCCTTAATGGCTTCCATCGGCGCAAGCTCGGCAAGATCGTCGTAATCCCAGGTCTCAATCTTCTGGATTTCATGGGATGTACGGAATCCGTCAAAGAAGTTAATGAACGGAACCTTTCCTTCGATAGCGGCACAGTGAGCCACCGGCGTAAGATCCATAACTTCCTGCACGGATGATTCACACAGCATCGCGGCACCGGTCTGACGGCAGGCATAGATATCGGACTGGTCTCCGAAAATGGAAAGGGCATGCGTTGCCAGCGCGCGGGCCGAAACATTAAAGACAGCCGGGAGCTGTTCTCCGGCAATCTTGTAAATATTCGGGATCATAAGAAGAAGTCCCTGAGAAGCGGTATAAGTTGTCGTCAGCGCGCCTGCCGCAAGAGAGCCGTGCACAGCGCCGGCCGCACCCGCTTCCGACTGCATCTCAGTGATCTGAACCTCGCGTCCGAAAATATTCTTTCGTCCTGCGGTGGCCCATTCATCCGTCGATTCCGCCATAGGCGACGATGGGGTGATCGGATAGATCGCGGCAACGTCTGTAAAGGCATAGGAAGCATGCGCAGCAGCGGTATTGCCGTCCATCGTTTTCATTTTTCTTGCCATTTTTGAATGTCCTCCTTACAAACAAAACAACAATTGCTCATTTTTTGATTATACCATTGTCCCTTTGCCGTTGTAAACCGGACGGAATCCAAAAGAGCACCCGGAATAATGCATAATCGGCTATCTGTAAATAAACAAAATGTTTATCCTTCCGGATTACAGCATCAGATCACGGATTACAATCTGAAGGGTTTTGCGTCCCCGGTATTCATTGACCGAAGGATAATAGGACACTGTAATGCTCTTCCGCCCCTGCAGCGCTTCGTAATAATACTCCGCGTCACGGAAGCACAATGCCTCCACCGTGTTTCCTCCCGCATCGGCCAGGAGCATTTTCAGGACATTGCGGTTTCGTCCAAGAACCGCCATTTTGCGGATCTCCAGATCCTTATCGGCAAACAGCGGTTTTTCATTGGCTTTCCCGAAAGGACGGAGAAGATCAAACTGACGGATCAGATCTTCGGTCAGATAACCGATCGGAAGGCGCATATCCAGCCGGACCACGGGTTCCAGGTCCTCTTCGGTCAGTTCGCACAGACGGTTCAGTTCGCTGCGGAACTGTTCTTCCTTTCCTGCCGGCATGGAAACGCCCGCCGCCATCGGATGACCGCCAAATTTTGTCAGCAGGTCCCGGACTTTGACCAACTCGTCATACATGGAATAGTTTTCCGTGGAACGGCCTGATCCCTTGATTCCGTCTTTTGATCCGGTCAGGACGAAGGCGGGACGGTTATACTTTTCCCGGATGCGCCCGGCAATAATGCCCGCGAGGCTTTCATGGCATTCCGGAAGATATACAACCAGAACACGGTCGGATGTCCTGCCGCTTTCCTCCAGGAATTCAATTGCTTTTTTCAGTTCGCTTTCCGTCATGGACTTGCGTACTTCATTCAGGTCGCAGAGCTCTCCCGCCGCTACGAGGGCTTCCTCCCTGTCTCCGGCGTTCAGAAGGGATAAAGCCCTTTCCGCCGTATCAAGTCGCCCGGTTGCGTTCAGGCACGGTCCCAGGATAAATCCGATCTGATAAGTATCGATTTCCTGTCTGTCCAGACCGGCACGTTCGATCAGTGCATTCAGGCCGATATGCTCCGTATTGTGCAGCTGCTTCAGTCCTTCTTTGACAATGATCCGGTTTTCATCCTGAAGATCCACCACGTCGCCTACCGTAGCGACGGCAGCAAACTGAAGATACGAAAAAGCCTCTTCCTCATCAAAGCCCAGCGCTTCAAACAGACTGCAGATAAGCTTCCATGCAACGGAGGCCCCGCACAGTTCCGGGTACGGGTAAAGGCAATCCTCCTGTTTCGGATCAACGACCGCTGCGGCTTCAGGAACAATATACCGTTTATCGTCCCCTTCTCCTTCATACGGAACGCTGTGATGATCCGTTATTATCATCTGCATGCCCAGTTCAGCAGCCAGTTCTGCCTGCCGGGCGGCGGCAATCCCGTTATCGCAGGTGATAAGTATCTGGATGCCGTCCTCAAACGCGCGGCGAATCAGTTCTTCATTAATACCGTATCCGTCCCGGACCCGGTCCGGGATTGCATGATCCACTTCCGCCCCGGCTTTTTTCAGGGCGTCGGTCAGAATGTACGTCGCCATAATTCCGTCGATGTCATAATCCCCGATCACACGAAAGCGGCAGCCTTCATCAATGCCTTCCAGAATCAGATCCACGGCAATATCCAGATCTTTCATTAATTCCGGACGATAAAAATCGGCGAGGGAACCATGGAGATACTTTTCAATCTCCTCCTCGCCGATAATATCTCTGTTTCGTATCAGCCGTGCTGTTACCTTGTCTATGCCGAAGCGTGCGGCAATGTTGTCAAAGTCCGCACGCTTCGCTGTAATCATCCATTTTGCCATGGTTTATCGTTTTTTTGCGTACTGCTTCTTACTCATGATGTACCACAGGTTGCCGGTCACAAAGACGGAAGAATAGGTGCCGGCAATCAGTCCGATAATAATCGGCAGGGAGAAATCGCGGATTGACGGAACGCCCATGATGAACAGCACAAAGATGGTAATAAACGTGGTCAGGGTCGAATACAGGCTTCGGGTCAGGGTCTGGGATATGGACGTATTGACAATATCCTTCAGATCCGAATTGGCCATAACCTTCAGGTTCTCACGGATTCGGTCAAAGGTAACAATGGTCGCGTTGATCGAATAACCGAGGATCGTCAGCATGACGGCAATAAACGTGCTGTTGACCGTCAGACGGAATATCGCGTAGAAAGCAAGTACAACGCAGAGGTCGTGAATAAGTGCGATAATCGCGCTGGACGCGAACCGGATGTTCCGGAACCGGAGCCAGATGTACAGCAGCATGCAGATAACCGCTATGATAACCGCGCGGATCGCGTTCGCCCTCATTTCACCGCTGATTGTGGAGGAAATATTCTCCGCTTCGATGTTTTCAGCATCAATGCCCGGATAGGCTTCCGTCAGGGCTCCGTTTAATTCGGTACGCTGATCCAGACTCAGTTCATTGGTCTTGATTACAACCTGGGTCGTACCGCTGACCTTCTGGAAGGTGATATCGGAATCTCCGGTGATTTTCGACACAATCGGCTTCACGTCCGCTTCCAGCTGTTCAATGGTTTTGTCTTCACCGAAATCGACGGTGGTGGAAGTACCGCCGACGAAATCCAGGCCAAAGTTCAGCGCTTTGCCGCTTGTGGCGTTGCCGGCGATCAGGCCGATCGGCGCGCAGATCACAAGGATAATGGCAATCGTGAAGAAAACGGCTTTTTTGCCGACAAAGTTGAAGATCTTATGATCTTTAACCTTCGTATAAGCTTTGACGTTGCGAACGCCTGCGCCGTACAGTGAATAGCTGATCCAGCGGGAAATCACCAGGGATGAGAACATGGACAGGACAATACCAAGGGCCAGCGTAACCGCAAATCCCTTGATGCTGCCGGTTCCGAGGAAGAACAGCACTGCCGCGGCGATCAGCGTTGTAATATTACTGTCGAAAATAGCGGAGAAAGCTTTTTTGAAGCCTTCCTGAATGGCGCCGAGCAGGCTTCTGCCGGCAAACAGTTCTTCACGGACACGGGCGTATATAATGACGTTCGCGTCCACGGCCATACCAATGGTCAGGATAACACCGGCAATACCGGGAAGGGTCAGGGTAATTTCAAACGCGTTGATCAGAAGAAGATCCAGTACCGTAAACAAGTACAGGGCCCATGCCGCTGCCACGCCGGAAATCCGGTAAACAAAGATCATGAACAGCATGACCAGCAGAATGCCGATGATACCGGCGATCAGGCTGGAATGAAGGGCTTCCGCGCCGAGCGAAGCGCCGACAACGTTCGAATAGATCTCTTCCAGTTCAAGGGTAAGGGAACCGATACGGATATAGGTGGCCAGCTCCTGGGCTTCCTCCAGGCTGGACATTCCCTCAATCTGGCACTGTCCGCCGGTGATGACCGACTGGACTCTCGGTGCGCTTACGGTCTGTCCGTCATAGACGATATAAATGATTTTGCCGAGGTTTTCTTCGGTGATTTTCGCAAAATCCGAAGCGCCTTCGGAGGTCAGGGATAAAGATACGACATATTCACGAAGACCGGTAGTATTGTTGGTCAGAGACACGCCGTCCGCTTCCGCAATGGCGGTTCCTTCCATTACAATCTCACCATTCTCATCCATGAACTGCAGGGATCCGGGCTTGCCCAGTTCCTCCAGGATTGCGTTGGCGTCTTTAACACCGGGAATCTCAACACTGATACGGTTAAGGCCCTGCTGATAAACCAGGGATTCGGTGCTGTAGCTGTCAACACGCTGCTGCAGTTTCCAGATCGTATCATTCATGTCCGTCTGGGACGGATTGCTTTCCACGGTCTGGTAGGTGATGCTCACGCCGCCGGACAGATCCAGTCCGGTGTGGATGTTCCGGATCGATCCGCTGGCATTGGGGCCGAAGCCGACGATCGCGGTGTACGTGAGCAGTACGGTGATTGCGGCAAGTATGATGAGAACCGCAATGCTTCTGGATTTTTTCATGACTTTGTACCTTCTTTCAACTCTTCATCGGCCAGGGCCGCTTTGATCATAAGAGCGCATTCCACCCGTTTTCTCTGGAGGAGGCATCCGATTTCATAGGTGCCGTTGATGCTTCCGGAAAAATTCCAGGCATTCGCCGCGCAGCCGCCGCTGCAGTAAAAACGGGCGAAGCAGGAAGAACACTCTTCCTTCGAATAGACATTGCACCGGCTGAACTGTTCCCTGAGGCCGGTGTTTGTTACTCCGTGTTCCACATCTCCCATCGAAAAGCCCTCAATCCCCACAAACTGATGGCAGGGATAAAGCTCTCCGGACGGAGTAACGGCCAGATATTCAAGCCCGGAGCCGCAGCCTGAAAGCCGTTTGTATACGCAGGGGCCTCCCGTCAGATCGATCATGAAATGAAAGAAATTGAACGGGCGTCCCTCTTTTGTCCTTTTTATCATTTCCTTTGCGAGCAAATCGTACTGCCCGCAAATCACCGGAACGTCTTCCATGGTAATGGCATAATCCGCCTCCGGAGGAGCCACTACCGGCTCAACGGAAATCTGCGTAAAACCAAGGTCGGCCAGGTGCAGGACGTCGGAAGCAAAATCCGTATTATAATGCGTGAAGGTTCCCCTCACATAATAATTGGTCTGGTGCCTCAGCCCGGCCATTTTCTGAAATTTCGGAAGAATCCGGTCGTAGCTTCCCTCTCCGTTCAGGAACGGGCGCATCCGGTCGTGTACTTCTTTTCTGCCGTCAATGCTCAGGACCACATTGCCCATTTCCCGGCAGGCAAACCCCATCACTTCATCGTTCAGGAGCACGCCGTTTGTCGTCAGCGTAAAACGAAACCGTTTCCCGGTCTCCTTTTCACGGCTTCGGCCGTAGCGGACCAGCTCTTTTACGGTCTCCCATCCCAGCAGGGGCTCTCCGCCGAAGAAGTCCACTTCGAGGTTTGTCCGTGAACCGGAATGTTCAATCAGAAAATCAAGGGCCTTTTTCCCGGTTTCCGCATCCATAACGGCACGTTCGCCGTGATACTGTCCTTCTCCGGCAAAGCAGTACCGGCAGGACAGGTTGCAGGCATGGGCGATATGGAGACAGAGAGCTTTAACAACCGGTTTTCTTTCGGTATATGAAGAAAGAATGCCCCGGTAGGGATCCTCCGTAAAGAGTTCGCCTTCGCTCTTCAGCTCTTCGATCTCCTGAAAGGCTTCCTCGATTTCTTTACGCAAATAACCGCCCCGGCGCGCTTCATAGAAGCTCGCCGGAGTCGGCTGACTTCCGGATATCATTTCGGTCAGAATATCAAAGACAAGGTCGTCCACTACATGAACCGACCCGCTGTTCACATCCAACGCAATGTTGTATCCATTATTCTGAAACAAATGAACATGCGCCACCGGTGTCGATCTCCCGTACCGGTATTACTGGGCTTTGTTCTCGCAGGACTGGTTCCCGACGGTGCAGGAAGTCTTGCAGGCCGACTGGCAGGAGGTCTGGCACTCGCCGCATCCGCCCTTCTTTACGGTATTCTGAAGTTTTCTGGTGTTCAGAGACTTAATGTGTTTCATAAATGAACTCCTTTTGGAATTTAGTTTAAAAGAACATAGTATTGTGATTATAGCACAGCAGAAATTCAGGTGCAATATCCGTTCGGATTATTCTTCTGCCAGTTCCAGGTGTCCCTGCACATGCGGTCGATGTCATACAGTGTTTCAAACCCCAGTTCCTCTTTCGCTTTTTGAGGATCGCACCAGACCGCAGCGATATCGCCGGCTCGTCGGGGTTTGATCTCATAGGGAAGTTCTTTTCCGCACGCTTTTTCAAAGGCATGAAGCACTTCCAGGACACTGTAACCTCTTCCGGATCCCAGATTATAGACACGAACGCCTTCCTGCCGGCTAAGGTGTTCCATTGCCAGAAGATGTCCCCGGGCAAGATCACATACATGGATATAATCCCTGACTCCGGTTCCGTCCGGCGTGTCATAATCGTTTCCGAAGACTCCGAGGGCTTCCCTTCTGCCCACCGCTACCTGCGCGATATAGGGAAGCAGATTGTTCGGAATTCCCTTGGGATCTTCCCCGATCAGTCCGCTGCTGTGAGCCCCGATTGGGTTGAAATAACGCAGCAGGGTGATTTTCCAGCGCGAATCGGTCAGGGACAGGTCCGTCAGAATCTGCTCGATCATCCATTTCGTCCAGCCATAAGGATTGGTGCAGGTTCCCTTCGGGCACCCCTCCCCCACCGGAATCGTCTCGGGGTCTCCGTAAACCGTAGCGGATGAACTGAATATCAGCGAAAACACTTCCTGTTCCCTCATGACTTCCGCCAGGGTCAGCGTGCCGTCCAGATTGTTGCGGTAGTATTCCAACGGCTTTTCCACAGACTCTCCAACTGCTTTCAGACCGGCAAAATGGATTACCGCATCCGGCTTCTCCTTTTGAAAGACATCCTGCAGGGGTTCTTTTTCACAGACATCCACGCAGTAAAAAGCCGGTTCCGTTCCGGTGATTGTTTTGATCCGGCGGACGACCTCATCGGAAGAATTGCACAGATTATCAACGATAACCACGTCATGTCCCGCTTCGATCAGTTCGACGCAGGTATGGCTTCCGATATAACCGGAGCCGCCTGTTACCAGTATTTTCATTGTTTTCTCCCGTTAATAACAGAATTCGTCGCAGATTTCATCCGCTTTTTCTTCCCCGTCCAGGATTTCGATCAACTCCAGACCGAAATCAATGGCCGTTCCCGGCCCCATAGAGGTCGTAATATTTCCGTCGGTTACTACGGATGCTTCATCGTCCGTCAGGACCGCGCCTTTCAGGCCATCCTCACAACCGGGATAACAGGTTGCCTCAAGGCCTTCAAGGATTCCGTATCCGCCCAGTACCGTAGGCGCGGCGCAGATGGCGGCAATGGGGGTGTCTTTGTCATTTTCCTTTAAGATCAGTTCCTTCAGGCCTGCATGCGCCGCCAGATTGCTGGTTCCGGGCATTCCTCCGGGCAGAATATACATTTCCGCGCCTTCCAGCTGTGCTTCTTCGAACAAAGCATCCGCCAGAACCGTAATTCCGTGGGCTCCGCAAACGGCCTTTTCACCGGTGATGGAAACCATGCAGACATCATGTCCGGCCCGCTTCAGCAGATCGGTTGTCGCAATCAGTTCCGTTTCCTCAAATCCTTCCGCCATGAAAATAAAGATCATTGCATTTTCCTCCTGAATCCTACCCTGTTATTGTGTTCTTTTCTGAAGCCGGACCCGGTTTATAATTCTCTGGAACGGGCAATGCATTCGCGGACCGCTTCGGCAACCGCCGATCGAAACGCGGCCTCTTCCAGAACGCCGATGCCCTCGATTGTCGTTCCGGCCGGAGAAGCGACTTCATCTTTGAGCTGTCCCGGATGCTTTCCGCTGGTCAGCACCATTTTTCCGCTTCCGACAACCGCCTGCGCTGCCAGTTCATACGCCAGGGAACGGGGCATTCCTTCCGCGACCGCTCCGTCCGCCAGCGCTTCAATAAACATAAACACAAAGGCCGGAGAAGAGCCGCTGAGGGCCATCGCATTGTCCATCAGTTTCTCTTCCATCAATGCCGTACGGCCCATGGATCCGAAGATTTCCCGGACTTCATCCACGCGCGCAGGTGAAACAAGGGGGCTGGCACAGATGGAGGTCATTCCTTCCCCGCACAGTAAAGGAGTATTCGGCGCCGTCCGGATCACAGCCACTGCTTTCTGGAACTGTTCCCTGAACCAGGAAAGGGTTTTGCCCGGCGACATGGAAACAAAGGTTTTCCCGTTCAGATCCAGAGAACGGATTTCTTCTATCACGCTCTCCAGCTTCTGGGGTTTGACGGCAAGGAAAATGAGGTCCGATTTTTCGACCACTTCCGCGTTGGATGACGCGCAGCCGATTCCCAGAGTATTCACAATATAGTCTTTTGTCGTTTCTGTTGCCGCCGAAGCAACAAGGTTTTCCTTCTTCGTATAAGAATTGCCGACCAGCCCGTTGATGATGGCTCTTGCCATATTGCCGCAGCCGATAAATCCGATCATATGCCACTCCTTTTTACGTTTTTTCTGTTGCTACTATTCTATAATCCGTAAAAACAGAAGTCAATGTCTCTGATTCAGCCGGACAGCAAAAGACCCGGAGAATCGAATTCTCCGGGCCCGTTCTTTATGATCTGCGGCAGCCTCAGCCGTTCATCTGCAGATCCTTAATGTCATCGTATTTTGCCAGAACAATATTCATGGTTGTTTCTTCATATTCTCCGTTCACCAGGCGCATGACGACGATTTCCACATTTTCTCCGGCGGGATAATACGTCAGCACATCTTTTAAGGTCTCATAGCTGTCGATGACGCGTCCGTCGAATTTAACCAGAACGTCCCCTTTCTGCACTCCGGCCTCTTCTGCCGGTCCGCCCTGCAGGACACCGGTAAAGCAGACGCCCTCGGGCATATTATACATCTGGGCAATATCCGGTGTAACATCGGCGCAGGTCACTCCCAGATATCCGGCGTCCGCTTCATCCACCGTTTCCCGGGTTTCCAGATTCATCAGATCCTGAAGAATCGGTTCCGCCTTGTCAATGCTGATCGCATATCCGACACCGTCTACTGTTGCGCCGGAAGAGCTCATGGACGATTTGGCCTCGTTAATTCCCACCAGTTCGCCTTTCATATTGAACAGTCCGCCGCCGGAATTGCCGGAGTTGATCGGAGCGTCAGTCTGGATCAGATCCGTGGAATCAATCGTATAATTTCCATCGGAGAATGTCATGTCACGGTGCATGGCGCTCACATATCCGCTGGTTACCGACTGTCCCAAACCCAGCGCATTGCCGATTGCGACAACCTGTTCGCCCAGAACCAGATCATCGGAATTGCCGATCGTTGCAATCTTAATCTGGGACATTGTTTCTTCCGGAATGTTTTCCAGTTTTACTCCTACTACGGCCAGATCATTACCGGGGTCCGTGCCTTTTACAAAGGCTTCCACCGAAGTCTGATCAATAAAGCCTACGGAAAGCTCTTTAGAGCCCATTACAACATGATTATTCGTCGCAATAAGAAGTTCCGTATCGTTCACTCCGACGATCACGCCGCTGCCGGCTCCCTGGGCTTCATACTGCTGGGTCTGCCCGAAAAAGTTCTGCATCTCAACAACACTGACGCTTGCAATGGTTACAAGGGAAGGCATGCAGTTCTGCGCTACTTCCGCAACGGTTCCGGCACTGCCTGTAGATGTTGATCCGCTGTCTTCCGTATAAACATTCATATCCGGTTTGGAAACGGCTTCGGTTTCCACCGGTTCCGGAGTCTGGGTAACATCCGGTGCCGTAAGTTTATCGGGAAGCGCTTTTACGCTGGCCTTTGCGCTTTCTTCTATACCGGGGTTATAGGCGAAGAAACGGTTGCCGATATAATTGACACCGTAAAACACCGTGCCGCCCACAAGCCCGAACACCAGGGCAAGGGCAATGACGATGCCGAAGCGTTTTCCGAGGGAAGCGCTTTTCTTCTCTCTTACCGCCTTCTCTTTTCTTTTCTTCTCTTTCAGGGGTTTTTCCGCGTCTCCGGTATTCTGCTCGCTGCTGAACCGGTATTCCTGGTACCGGTCTTCTGTTTCGGAAGAAGCCGCATTCTCTGTTCCGGCCTCCGCGGAGGAATCAATAACTCTTTCATCATCCATGACCGGTTCTCCGGTCATCGGGTCAAAATGGGTCCTTCTGTTCTCATCATTGTAGTTTTCCATTTCTCTCACTCCTTTATTCATCCAAGGCCTATGGCCTTTCTTAATCATTTGCCCACATTCTAATTCTCATTTGTGACGGAACTGTGATAACTTTATCAAGAAACATTGAAAAAGAGGCAGAATAATCTGCCTCTTT
>CADBNG010000040.1 GCA_902795985.1 uncultured Lachnospiraceae bacterium | reverse complement strand
CCGCATTTCGGCAACGGTGATCCTTATGTCGACAGCGAGTTCGCATGGTGCTGCGACATGTATTCCGATGTCGTTGCACATACTCATTCCATACGCGCAAAGCACTATCGCTCCGGGCTTATCAGCGGAGCCGACCATATTTCCCAGGGAGCCCATGCATGGGCGACGCCCGACGGAAGAAAAGCCTTCGAGCCCATCGCAGACGCGGCTTCCCCGGCTCAGGGGCGTGATGTCTGCGGACCTCTCTGCGTACTGCGTTCTTCTGCATCATACGACCAGACACGCTATCCGGAAAACGTCTGCCTGAATATACGGATGCATCCGACGGTGTTCCGCGGAAAAGAGAGTATGGATAAAGTAAAAGGAATGATGATGACTTACTTCGACATGGGCGGCATGGAGCTGCAGTTCAACGTCGTAGATACCGACACGCTGCGTAAAGCTCAGGAGCATCCGGAAGAATATCGCGACCTGATCGTTCGTATAGCCGGATATTCCGCTTACTTTGTCGAGCTGGACCTTGTCTCCCAGAACGACATTATCGCCCGAAGCGAACATAAAATGTAAAGAACCGGCCGGAGGAACAAAGGATGTTTGAATTTGGTAAAGTCGGTGTCCGGGCAGCAAAACTGCGTGAAATGTACCGGAATTCACCTGCGACGATGGATGCCGAGCGAAGCCGCATCGTAACCGATTACTATCGAAGCCACCCTAACACCCCGCCTATGCTTCTGCGCGCCGGTGTATTTAAGGAATTGCTTTCCAATGTGACCGTACGCGTGGAGCCGGACGAACTGCTTGTCGGAAATCTCGGGAAATATTACCGGGGCTGCCCGTTTGCAGTGGAATACGACGGAGCGGCGTGGCTCATCAATGAATTGAGGACCGGTGATTTTGACCGCCGTGAGGCAGCTGACGGCTGGGCGAGGATGCTGCAGGAAGACCGGGATTATTTTCTGGATCCTGCCTTCGAGGAATACTGGCGCGACCGGAAACTGAGCGCCTACGTGGACGGCTTCATGCCGGAAGGCTTTGAAAAAGTAGTTTGCGGCGGTGTCCTTCCATACATTCCGGAAGGAAACTGCCGTTCACCGCACGGGCATTTCAATCCCAATTACGCAAAAGTGATCAACCGCGGTTTCGGATCGATCCGTGACGAAGCGGCGGAAGCGCTTCGCACGCAGACAGGGGATATAGCTCATGCGGATATTGAAAAGATGCAGTTTTACCGTGCTGTCATAGAAGTCAGCGAGGCCATGATCATCTATTCCGGACGTTACGGCGCGGAGTGTGAGCGGCAGGCTGCGCAGTGTGCCGATGAGGCACGCCGTCAGGAGCTGTTGAATATGGCAGACAGCCTTTGCCACATCATGGAACATCCGGCTCGAACGATGCGCGAGGCCATGCAGGCGATCCTTCTTTATCACTACGCATTGAGCCTGGACGGGAACCTGATCGGACTGACGATCGGGCGGATCGACCAGATGCTGTATCCTTTCTATGAAAAGGACATGGAGGAAGGGCGTCTCACAAAAGAGAGCGCCGAAGAACTGATGGATTGCTTTTTCCTGAAACTGACTGAGTTTACGATGTCGGGCGCAGTTCCGTTCATGCAGTTTTACGGAGCCTATACGAGCAACCAGCGGCTGACGCTTGCAGGACGTAAAAAAGACGGATCCGATGCGACGAACGCAGTGACCTATCTCTGCCTGAGATCGGCCGGACGCCTGAAACTGCATGATCCGACTCTTTCCCTGTGTGTACATTCGGATTCTCCGGCAGAGCTTATAGAGGCAGGCCTGGAGACAAATAAACTCGTCGGAGGGGCTCCGACTTTTGAAAATACCGATCTGATCATCGATGTCATGAGAAAACGCGGGCGGACACTGGAAGACGCCAGAAACTTCTGTATCGTAGGCTGCGTGGAACTGACCAGTTCCGGCTGCGAATTCGGCAATATCTCCGGTCCGTTTTCGAGGTCTTTCTTCAACCTGAACAATCTGGTGAACCAGGCGATAAACAACGGAGTGAATCCCATGAACGGAAAACAGGCGGGGCTTCAGACCGGAAGCCTGGCCGGGATGCATTCATTTCAGGAAGTGCTTAATGCCTATGAAAAGCAGTTTGATTATTACATGGACTGGCAGCAGGCCATGTTTATCATCCTGGAAAAGGCCGGAAATTCACGGATGCCGCTGCCCGCGGCTTCAGCAACGATAGACGGCTGCCTGGAATCCGGAAAGGATATGGTCTACGGAGGAGCGAAATATAATTCTACGGGACTGGCCTGTCACGGTGTGGGCACGGCCGTCGACAGCCTTTCCGCGATCCGCTATCTGGTGTTTGATAAGAAACTGTGCACGGGGCAGGAACTGCTGGACGCCGTTTGTAATAACTGGGAGGGAGCGGAACACCTTCGCCTCGCGGCGGTCAATGAAGCTCCGAAATTCGGAAACGGCGATCCGGAAACCGATGCGCTGGCAGCCTGGCTTTCAAACCTTTTCACCCGGCGCGTCAACCGAATGAGCGGCCCAAGAGGAGGGTTCCGTGCCGGAATCTATTCAGCGGGAGGCAATCTGGCAACCGGAAGGGCAACTTGGGCTACGCCGGACGGCCGGCATACCGGAGAAGTTGTTTCGGACGGAGCTTCACCGACACACGGAGCCGATAAGAACGGACCTTTAAGCGTTCTCAGAAGTATCCTTTCACTGAATGCGGAAAACTATCACAACGGCCTGCAGTTCTGCATCCGTTTTCATCCGAGCTGTTTTTCACGTTCGGACGGGATCCATAAATTCCGGGCCATGCTGGAAACCTTTTTCCGTGAAGGCGGCATGCAGCTCCAGATGAATATCATGGATGCCGATACCTTGCGCGATGCCCAGGCACATCCGGAAGATCACCGGGATCTGGTCGTGCGTGTCGCGGGATTCTCCGCATACTTTATTGAGCTGCACCGGGATCTTCAGAACGATATTATCCTCAGGACGGATCATGCAATGTGACCGTATCCGGACATATTTATAAAAAAAACGAAGAATACCACGCAAACTGTATCACTTCGTCATTTAAGGAGGAAGCCTTGCATTCGTATGCTCATCTGATATAATCAGTAAGTAAGCATACGGATCCAGGGCTTCACTGCAGTTCAAGGATATCTCAAAATAAATTTTCAGGCTTTCATGGAAACTCATTACCGTGCTGTATGGTATTGCAGATGGACGCCGGCATATCAAAAAAGGGGCGTACTTATGGATATTGAGAAACTGGAACACTTCCTGATCTTCACCGAGTATATGAATTTTACCGCAGCGGCTAACAAGGCGTTTATGGACACCTCTGTTTTCCATCGTCAGATCTCTTCGATCGAACACGAACTGAACGTCCAGCTGATCAAGAGGGACAATCGGGCCATGAGCCTGACGGAAGCGGGAGAGTCCTTTGCCGAAGGCGTACGAAAAATATTGGAGCTTTATCATGTTGAGGTCCAGAAAGCCGTCAGTCTGGATTCCGGTGACAGCGGCACGATCCGTATCTGCAATGTTTTCAACCATTCCATGGCCCCAAGAATGACGGCCGTGCTGAATCAGTTCGCGGAGCAATATCCCAATATCAATATCGTCATTATTTCCAAGCCCCTGGGGGAGAGCTTTGCGGTCCTCCAGAAAGGGGATGTCGATTTCACCGTTGCACGAGGAGAGGATTTTGAGATCATCGATGACATGGAAATGCTGAAGATCGAGAAGATCCGTGCCGGATTTGCCATACACAACGATCTTCTGCCTAAAAGCTGCCGGAATGAAGAGGACTTTCGGGAAGAAATGCTGGACAACTATCCGATGGTATGGTGCAAAGAACTGCTGACGCCTCATTCAAAGGCCTATATTCAGGAGAGGGAAGAACGGCTCGGCAAGGGCAGCGTGATCTATGTGGATAACCGTGAGGCGACATATACATACACAGAACTGAAAAAAGGATTCACACTGATCATCGACATGTGCTATTTTCGTTATCAGCCCGGGATCCGGTACTTCCGCAGCGAACGTTTCTCCACTCATTATCAGAGTCTTATACGCAAAGTTTCAAACACCAATGCAAGCGCGGCTCTGATGTGGGATTTTATGTGGCGGAAGCTCGTACCTGATAGTAAATAATAACAGTAAACTCCCCTCAGCCATTTTTGCGGCCGGGGGGAATCTTTTTACGAAAGGAAATATAACACTATGTGGTTTCCGGAGACGACAGAACAGCTCTGCGAGATCCTGCGCAGAGCCGCGGAAACAGGGACAGGCCTGGTCCCTCTTTCTTCAGGCCCTCCGCATCTGCATGGCGCTTCTGTCAATCCGGAAGCGGAGATCGTGCGCTTTGATAAAATGAGCCGGATCCTGAAGATCGACCGTAAAAACCGTTATGCCCGGGTGGAGGCAGGAGTCTCTTTCGGGACGCTTCTGCCGGCTCTGGCAGAGCAGGGACTGCGGGCCAACCATCCGTTTCTTCCGAGAGCGGACAAATCCGTTGCGGCAAGCATGCTGGAGAGGGAAGCGGTCCTGGTTCCGAAATATCAGTACGACTATACCGACCCTCTGCTTACAGCAGAAGTCGTCTACGGAACCGGCGAAGTATTCCGGACCGGTTCTGCTGCCGGTCCGGGGCCGGTTGAAGAGCTGAAGGCGGATATGGTCTGTCCCTGGGGGCCCGGTTCGATCGATTTTCTGCGCTTTCTCTGCGGGGCGCAGGGTACGATGGGCTTTGTAACGTGGACGACACTGAAAGCGGAGATAAAACCCTCGGAATCGGAGTTGTTTTTTATTGAGGCGGAAGAGCCGGAGGTACTCTCAAAACTGGCTGCAAAACTGCTCTTTAAGCGCGTGCCGGATGACTGCATCATCCTTAATTCAGCCGCATTTGCCGCCGCATTCTCTGAAAATACACAGCAGGAAGCCCTGCTTAAAGGAAAGACTGCCCGGTGGATCCTGATCTGCCGCATCAGCGGATATGAGCGGCGGCCGAAGGAGCGTATCCGGATCTACAACGGCTATTTGAAAGACATCGCAGCATCGTACGGACTTAGCGCAAGTACGATACCTACAGGAGCGGAAGGACTGGAAGCTTTCATTGACTGCCGCCTGGGGGACTGCGACCGTTCAGACATCTACTGGAAATTAAGACGCGGAATGGTGCGTGAGATCCTTTTCCTTAGTCCGCCCAGCCGGACCGGCCTTCTGACCACGATGTTGGAAGATCGCACAAAGGCCTTGCCGAGGGAAAACGTCGGGATACTGATCCAGCCCCAGGTCCAGGGAAGGGCCTTCAGGATCGAGTGCGACCTGTTTCACGCGGAATCGGAGAAAGAGATATTTGAGAACTGCGCCAGGGAAACGGAACAGGCGCTTTTTGCGGCCGGGGCGTTTTTCGACCGGCCCTACGGGGAGCTGCCATCCCTCGTTTATCAGGACGATCCGGCCGGGGTACAGGCGTTGAAAAAGCTGAAATCAGTATTTGACCCGAAGGGTATCCTCAATCCCGGAAAACTCTGTTTTTGAGGTGAGAAAATGGAAAAACTGAGCAATTATAAATATACTATGGATTCCTGTAACCACTGCGGCCAGTGCAAGTGGATACATCCTTCGAGAATGCACGGATGGGATTTTTCCGAGATCTGTCCGATTTTCCGCGAATACGGCTTTGATGCCTGCTCCGGGCAGGGACTGATCAACATCGCAAAGGAGATCATGAACGGGACCCTGCAGTACGGGGACGGGCTTGAGAAGATGCTCTATTCCTGTACGGCGTGCGGTGCCTGTGACGTTAACTGCAAAAGCGTGCGGGACATGGAGGTACTGGACTGCATACTTGCGCTCCGTGAGGATTGCGCCTGCAACGGCACGCTGCCGGAAGCGGTCACGGATAAAAAAAAGAAGATCGAAGAGACGCACAATATCTACGGCCTTCCGCACAGCGACAGGTGGAACTGGATCCCCGAAGACTGCGGGGAGGATCCGGATTCTGATACCGTGCTTTTTCTGGGCTGTGCGGCGTCATACCGCCAGCGGGAGACGGCCCTGGCAGCGATGAAGCTTTTACGCGCCGGAGGAGTAAGCTTCCGCCTCCTGCGGGAAGAAGAGTGGTGCTGCGGAGGGATCTTATGGCGGAACGGCCAGACCGATGCAGCTGAAAAAGTGATCCGCCGCAATCTGGATCTGCTTCACGGGCAGGGAGTGCGCACACTTATAACCACCTGTGGAGAGTGTTTCGGCTTCTTCCGCGGCACCTACCCGAGGTTCGGCACGGTGTCCTTCCGGGTCAGGCACATCAGTGAAGTTGCGGCAGAGCTGTTGGAGGAAGGAAAACTTAAATTTCATAAGATCGATATCAACGGACCGTTCACCTATCACGACCCCTGTCTGTTGGGACGCCTTTCGGAGGAATACGTTCCGTGGGACGGTACCATCCGTCCGTACGGGCTTCACGAACCGGAGAAGGTATGGCGCAGAGGGGAATTCGGCGTCTATGACCCACCGCGCGTCCTGCTCCGGGCGATCCCGGGGTTGGAACTGCGTGAAATGCCGCGGAACTGTGAGAACGCATTCTGCTGCGGCGCGCATGCCGCAGACGCAGATCCGGAATTTGCTTCCGCTACCGCTGCGGAGCGGCGCAGGGAAGCAAAGAGTATTGGCGCGCAATACGTGGTCACAGCCTGTCCGTTCTGCGAAGAAGCCTTATTGGGATCCGGAGAAAACGCTGTGCCATGTATGGAACTTACCCGTCTGCTGGCAGACGCACTGGAAGGAGGAGAAGGATAAGTATGACCCATGAGGCTTATAAAGAACTCGAGGCGGCCGTCGGGGCAGGATATATCAGCAGCAAACCATGGATCCTTGCAGGAAACCGAGCGCGTACGCCGGAGTATCCTTTTGAATATCACAGCCCGGACGCCATAATCCTTCCCGGCTGCACGGAAGAAGTTCAGGAGATCGTCCGGATCTGCAACCGGCATAAGATATGCTTTGTCGTCACGGTATCCGGGGCCAGCGTGGATGCCTATGCGAACCGCGGTGATACGGTGCTGATCGATCTTCGAAGGATGAACCAAATCGTCGAGATCAATGAAGAAGACCGCTACGCGATAGTCGAACCGGGTGTCCGCCACGTCCAGCTTTATCCGGAACTTAGGAAGCTTGGACTCACATACGTCACCGCCGCGGTCGGACCGGGAGGATCGGTTCTGGCTAATTATACGAGTACATCCGGGGACAACCACAACCAGCACGGCGCTTCCCGTGCCAACCGCTATCTCCTTGGCGTGGAAATGGTGACCCCGGAAGGGGAGATCCTGCGTACCGGTTCTCTTCAGACCGGCTCCGGATGGTTCTGCCCCGATGGACCCGGACCAGGGCTACGGGGCATCATCAAGGGCTTTTTCGGAAACCATGGTCAGATGGGAATTATTACCAGGGCGGCAATTGCATTGAACCCCTGCAAAGGACCCCGGGAGATCCGCACTGAGGGGCACAGCCCTCATCAGCGCATCTATCTGGACAGTGAATGCAGCAAAGTACGAGTCTTTAATTATAAAAGCCTGGACGACGTCAGGGAAGCCATGCTCCGTATCGGAGAAGCCGAGATCGGCTCCACGGTAATGAAGTTTTTCTACCTGACACTGGCCGTAATGATGACCGATTCCGCCAATGAGTTCCATAAGCTCTGGCCGCGTATACGCCGGGAGCTGCCAATGCCGCTGGTCGTACATCTTGCAACTGAATCTCCGGAGGAGATGGACTATGAGGAGAGTATCCTTAACGATATCGTGCGGGAGACAGGAGGCACAAGGATCGCGCCGGACCTCGAAAACTGGTGGAACGAACACATGGATTTCTTTATGGTTGTCAGTGTACTGCAACGCGTACTTAGATTGGGCGGCGGCTGGATGCCCATCAAGCTGGGAGCGGATTCCGTAAGCCATATCATTGAGGTAGGAAAAAGTATCTCAGAGTTCATCTATGATTATACCGACACAGGGAAGATATTCGACGCGCCTGAAAACTTCCAGATCGTGCCGATGGAGTACGGCCATTTTGCTCATATCGAGCTGCTCTTCATGTATGACCGTACTGATCCGGCAGCAGGGAAAAACGTGGCCGAATTCCGAAAAGCCTCGCGTGATACGGACTTAAAGCACCACTATCATGCGGAAACACTCGGCTGCCTGAACCAGACTACCGAGATGCTGGGACCTTTATACTGCAATTACCACCTCTGGATGCGGGCTCTTAAGGAGACGTTCGATCCTGAAAATCTGGCGAACCCGATCCTGAAAGAATGATCCAGGACGCCGGCATTAAGCAGTTCACACCGAAGATGGGATATATGATCTTCTCGAGCGCAATAAGGAAATGATGGAACGGATAAATGGATTTCACAGTTAAGCATTTTAATGAACTCACTGCTGCAGAGCTCTATGAGATATTAAAAACCAGAGCAGAAATATTTGT
>CADBNG010000039.1 GCA_902795985.1 uncultured Lachnospiraceae bacterium | reverse complement strand
GGTCGCTCTGGAAGGAGTGTCAGAAAGCCGCATGCTGGATGCGGCCTATGAAGGCGATACGGTAACACTGAAAGCGACCGTTCAGGACGGATACAGGCTTGCGGGTGCGTACAACGGCACCACGGCGCTGACCCTTCTTGACGCGGACGGCAACTATTATATCGTTGTTCCCAAAGGCGGCGGGGTTTCCCTTTCCGTGCTTCTCGAGAAGATCCAGTCCGGCGATATTCCGGTCGCTCCGGCAGCGCCGGCAGCTCAGCCTGCGGCAGCAGAAGAGGAAACTCCGGAAGCGGAAAAGAACCTGATCGAGGAATATGCCTTCACGGCGAATGACTCCGATGCGAAGATCTCCTTCTATGATGATATGACCGTTACGATCGTGCTGCCGGACGGCACCGAAGTGCAGGGAACGTTCGCTTTTGAGGACGGCAAGCTGACCTTCAACGGGATCGAGCTGACCATCATGATCGACGAGGAAGACGGATCCTACCACTGCGTCTATACACTGGCAGACGGCACAGAGATCGAATTCGTTCTGAGCGCGGAATTCGTAGAGATCCTGAAAAACTCCAGCGTATGATCATGCGCGGACAGTAAGCAGTTATAACACGGGGGTACCGCCGGACGGCGGTACCCTTTTTCCGGTTTTGGAACGCACAAAAACTCCGGCAGGCGGTCCTGCCGGAGAAATACTGTTTTATATGTTATCCTTTGTAAAATGCCGGGTCTACAGGTCTTCCGGATACAGGATCACTTTGGTGGCTTCCAGATTCCGGACCATGTCGAACGCCTTCCTGAATTCCGAGATCTTCATGGAATGGGTGATCACGCACTCCTGATCCCATTTGCCGGCTTCGCACAGATTCATGACGTTCCTCCAGCATACCCAGTCGTAGCCGTAGTGCCCCTTGAGCTGGATGGCGCCGTCCACGAACGGATCGAGCGACTGTCCGTACGGGCGGGCATCGTAGCCGATCTTGGGAACGACGGCACCGGTACGGACGACCTTCAGGATCGTATCCATGACGACATTGACGCCGGCCGCGTCCACGGCACAGCTGACGCCTTCTCCGCCGGTCGCGTTTCTTATGATCCCGACGCAGTCCTCGATATCGGAGCGGATCAGGTCGGTCGCGCCGCATTTTTTCGCGATCTCAAAGCGGGCGTCGCCGTCAGAGGAAAGGGCGACGGCAAAGATCTTGGCGGCTCCCGCCGCGCGTGCTGCCTGGATGGAAAAAAGCCCCAGTGCGCCGATGCCGAATACGGCGACAAAGTCTCCTGGCATGACGCGGCCTTCCTGTACAACAGCCCGGTAGCCGTTGCAGGCAGGATCCATGATTGCGGCAGCTTCAAAGGACATGCTATCCGGGATCCGCATCAGGGAAGAAGGGAAGATGCGCAGCGTGTTCCCGTGGATCTTGACGAAATTCGTAAACCCGCCGTCCATGCCGTAGCCGAGCCCCAGGCGTTCGGGACAGGCCAGGTAATTGCCGGTATTGCAGGCGTAGCAGTGACCGCAGACATAGCCGGTATTGTCGGAGACGACCCGGTCTCCCACTTTCCAGGCGGTCACGTTTTTGCCGGTCTTTGCGACCACGCCGGCAAATTCATGCCCCAGAATGACGGGCGGACGAAGAAGATTCGGGTGCATACCGTCATCGAATCCGATATCGGACCCGCAGACGCCGGCCGCCTTGACTTCGAGCAGGACATCGTCGTCACCGATCTCGGGGATGGGCACATCTCTGACTTCCGTTTCCCGGGGACCTAAACCATACTTTACGACAGCTTTCATATGTATCCTCCCATAAACAGCACCAGTAAATACGATTGCAGTTACCATCAGTATACGATAAAAACGAGATAAAACCAACAGGAGACTTGCAGCGGTGACGGAATTTGCCTGCGAACGGTCCCGCACACAGTGACCGCCGCGCCGCAGGCGGAAGGAGGGAGATTTGTAAACCCTGTAAAAAGCCGTTATAATAAGAATGGCCATTTATTTCATACACAATCATCAAACAGACAGGAGGAAGTAGCATGAAAGTTGGCGTTTTTCTTTGCATGGAACCGTATACCGGTCTTGAAAACAACCTGCGGCTGGCCAAAGAAGCCGGATTTGACTGCGCGGACATAACCGACACGCATTCGTGCGGAAGCATGTTCGCGTCCTGCGATCTGTCCATGTCTGTAAGCCTGGACGGCAATCCGTTCGACGTCAAGCGGACGTTCGAAAAATACGGCATGGAGATCATGACGCTCTCCGCGCACGCGACGCTGCTGGAGCCCTCCAACCCGGCCAACTATGCGACCGCGGAGATCATGAAGGCCATCAAATTCGCGGCGGCGATCGGCATCCGCGATGTCGTGACGACGGAATCCTTTGCGAGAAGCGAGTGGGCCAAAAACCTTACCTATGACCAGAAGGTCTTCATCGCGGCGGAAAAACTGTACGAGCCCTGCCGGATGGCCGCCGACTACGGCGTGCACCTGATCTTCGAGCCGCACGGACCCCTTACGGATTCCATCGAAGGGATCGGCGATGTCATGGAGCTTCTGGGAAATCCGGAATCGCTGGGCGTCAACCTCGATACCGGCAACTCCTGGCTCGGCGGAAGCGATCCGGTGGAGCTGGCGAAGAAGTATCACGATAAGATCTATCACATCCACTGGAAGGATCTGGGAGAGGAATGGCTGCCGGAAAGAGGCAAACGCTTCGGCTGCGGCTTTGCCACCAACCAGATCGGAACGGGATGCATCGATATCAAGGGCGTCATCGACGTCTTAAAAGACAGAAAGGAGATCCGGTACTCCACGCTGGAGGTCGCCGGCCCGCCGGAGATGCTCCGCGCCAGCGCTGAGTATATCACGAATCTCTGGAACAGCTGATGCTGCCGCATGCGGAAACACCGGGCGCGGATGCGTTTCGCCTTGCAACCTTCTGTCATTTCAGATAGAATATACAGGTATCTTATGAAAACAGGGAAGCGCAGGCGCTCTGAAGTGCCCCAGGGGAGATAGGCATGGCTTCACGAGATAAAAGAGAGCTGGAACAGATCGACGCGCACGAAGCGCGCCGCCAGCG